>NZ_FNFO01000004.1:600000-754610 GCF_900100765.1 Catalinimonas alkaloidigena
CGTTGGTAGTGCCGTCGGCCGCGGTGACGATGGTCGTGTTGCTCGGCCCGGCCGTGCTGCCGTTCACCAGAATGTAGCGTTGCAGGCGCGGGTCGCGGTTGGCGTACGGCTGGGTCGGATCGTACCCGCTGGCCGGGTCAGCAATCGGGTATCCGTTGGCCATCGGAAACGCGTCCACCAAGTTTTGGGTGGGATTCAGGCGACCGCTGCCGTACAGCGTAGGCGGAAAGTGCTGCTGCTCCAGGTCGTTGCTCTCGCCCACGTCGCTGCGCCAGAGAATTTCGGGCGGATTTGTGCCGGACGCCAGGTCGTTGATTTCCCCGGCGTTGGCGTACCAGGTCGCCCCGTTGGGGTCCATTCCCCCAACGCCTCCGATCAGGTTCAATACCTCTCCGGCATGGTGGGCGGCATCTTCCCAGGTCGTCGAGGTCCCGTTGCTGTACGCCGGGCTGGCCGCCAGCAGGGCTGCCTGGGCCCGGATGGCTTTGGCGATGCGGCCGGTCATGCGCAGGCGGGCGTAGTGCCCGAACACCCGGTTGTAGTCGTCCAGGTTGGTGTATCCGTCGGGCAGTTCGGCAGCGTCTTCAAAGTCGAGTGGTAGGAGCTGCTCCGCCTGGGCCACGTCGCTGTAGAGCTGCTGCATACAGGCCTCGAACGTGGCGCGTTCCTTGTTGAAATCGGAGTCGGTTTGTTCCGGCTCCAGCAGGATTGGCACCCCCAGCAGTTCGCCGTTCGGCCCCCAGCCGCCGTGTGCCTGCAACAGGTAGTACATGTACAGCGCGCGGAGCCCGTACGCTTCCCCCTTCAGCCGATCCCGGAACATGGCGCTCACCGCTTCGTCGGTGGCCCAGGTCACCTTGTCGGCTTCGGCCAGGAAAATGTTCATGTACTGAATGGCCGCTTTGGCGTTGGTCCACTGGCTCAGCGGGTTGTTGTTGGCAGTCCACTGCCCGGTCGCAATTTCCCGGTAGTCGTTGCTGTTGTCGTTGCTGACCGCGTCGTCGGTCGCCACGTCGTTGAACGACCAGCCGTTGGTAGGAATCCGGGTGTAGCCGTTCAGAAGAATGCCCTGCGCGTATTCGGCCTCTCCGTACATATCCTCCAGACCGCGGTTGTTTTCGATGGCCGGCGTAAAGAGATCGTCGCAACTGCTAAGGACGAAAAAGGCCGCCAGCGCGAGTAATAACGTTTTATTCATCTCGATGGGTGGTTTGAAGTCAGGTTAGAAGAGGGCTTTCACGCCCAGGTTGTAGAAGCGGGTCTGCGGGGCGCTGCCCACGTTCAGCTCCAGCATCTCGCGTTCCGGCGCCAGGGTCAGCAGGTTGGCGCCGCTCACGTACACGCCCAGTTCGCGGAGAAATTTGTTGCCGAGCACTCCCGCCGGAAGCTGGTAGGAAAGCTGCACCTTGGCCAGGTCGAACCGGTTGGTGCTGTAGAGCCAGAAGTCGGACGCACGGAAGTTGTTGTTGCTGTTCAGCGTGGTCAGCCGCGGGTAGGTCGCGGTGGCCGCGGTGGCTTCCGTCCAGCGGTCGCGCACCACCACCGAGTATTTGTCTTCGCCGTCTACCCAGAAGTAGGCGTTGTCTTTCATGGCCTGCGCACCGAACCGGCCCACGCCCAGCGCAAACAGGGTGAAGTTTTTCCACTTGGCGGTCAGGTGCACGCCGGTGGTCAGCGGTGCGCCGAACCAGCCACCCCGACCCAGGTACACTTCGTCTTGGGTGTCGATCACGCCGTCGCCGTTCTGGTCTTTGTATTTGAGGTCGCCCGGTTTGACTTCGCCGAACGCCTGGGGCGTGGCATTCAGGATGTCTTCTTCATCCCGGAAAAAGCCTTCGCTTTCCAGCCCCCAGATGGCATCCAGCGGCTTACCCGCACGATTCTGGTAGGCATTTTCGTACATTTCGGCGCGCTTGGTGGCCTTGGTCTCAAAGTACATGCCCGAGAGCCCCAACGTCCAGTCCACCTGCCCGAGGCGCCGGTTCAGGTTCACGTTGAAGTCGAACCCGATCCGCTGGTCGTCGTCGTAGTTGACGTACGGGATGAACGAAGAATTGGGCCAGCCCGTCGCGAAGTAGCTGGGATACAGCACCGAGGCCTGCACCACATTGCCTTTCAGCTTGTTGGCAAACACCGATCCGTTCAGGGTCAGCGCGCGGTTGAACAAGGACGCTTCCAGCCCCAGGTTAAGTTCTTCGCGCCGCGCAAACGTCAGGTCCGGGTTTTCGCCCCGCCGCGAGTCGGTCGAGCGGTTCAGCGCCCCGTCGCGCCAGCTGTACCAGGAGCCGTCGGTCTGTGTGTAGATGCTCTGGTAGAGGTAGTAGTCGTCGATGTCGAGGTCGGTATGCAGCACCCCGGCCGACGCGTACAACTTCAGGTGGTCGAGTGCCGCCACCGACTTCAGGAAACCTTCTTCGCTCACGAGCCAGCCCAGCGAAACCGAGGGCGAAGGCGCCATCCGGTTCCCTTTCGGCAGTTTGGCCGAATGCACCAGCGCCCCGTTGAAATCGACGAAGTACTTGTTGCGGAAATCGTAGCCCAGGTGGAGCCCCAGGTTGGCGTTGCTGGTTTTGTGGTACATCGCCGACCGGGCCTGCTGGAAGCCCGCGGCAATGAGCATGGCCGACAGGTGGTGGTCATCGCGCACGGTCGTCTGGTAGTTGAACTGCCCCGAAAAAGCCACCGTTTGCCCGTACCAGCTGCCGCTGATGTTCTGCACGCCCGACTTGGAATCCTGCCCGTACTTGGTCAAACTACTGATCTGGTCGAACCCGGCGTAGGTATTCCAGGTGGGCTGGTAGACCGCGTAGTTGTTATTGTACGATTGATTGTAGGACGTCTGGTAGTCGACGCCGAAACGCGACTGGAACGTCAGCCCTTTGAGGAGGTTGCGGAGGTTGGCGCTGATGCCCGTGTTGAACTGAAACTGACGGCTGGTGAACTTGTTGTACCCTCCGGCGTAGGTCGCCGCAAACGGGTTGGTCTGGTCCAGTTGCGTACCGCCCAGCAGGTACTGCCCGTCGATCAGGTGGTTGCTGTTGCTGATCAGTTGTTGCGACGCCTCGTCGCTCTCTTCCACCATACTGATGGGAATCAGGGGCGCAAACCGGTACGGACGCAGGGTGGCGGCGCTGTTCCAGTAGTCGGTGTTGACGCCGCGCCCGTTGTAGTAGATGGCGGCCGCCCCGATCTCGCACGAGATGTAGTCGTTCAGGTCGATGTCGACGTTCCCCCGGATGTTGAAACGCTGGGCGTAGTTGTTGCGCGCTTCACCGAAATTCATCAGCGAGCCTTCCGTCCAGAACCCCACGTTGGTGTAATAGCGGGCCATGGCGTTGCCTCCCGAAATTTCCATCGTGGCGTCGCTCCGGTTGTAGGTCTTCTTCAGGTACTCGGGCGAGTAATAGTTGACGTTAGGATACCGGTACGGATTGAGGCCAGCGGCATAGTTGTAGATGGTTTCGTCACTGTAGAGCGGCTCCAGCCCGTCGTTGCGGCGCGCCTCGTTGTAAAGCGTCATGTACTCGGCCGATCCCAGGTACTTCGGGTACTGCTTCGGCACGTACTGGCCGGTGTTGGCCCGCACCCGGATCTGCTGCCGGTCGTGGATTCTGCCTTTTTTGGTCGTGATGGCGATCACCCCTTTGGCACCCCGGCTGCCGTAGAGGGCCACCGCCGCTACGCCCTTCAGGAACGTGATCTGCTCGATTTCGGTCGGCATGATGCTGCCGATTTCGCGCGGCACGCCGTCGATCAGCACCAGGTTGTCGGTCATGCCCCACAGGTTGCCGTTGAAGCCACCTGCGTACGCTTCCAGTCCGTCGAGCGGATAGGTGATGTAGTTTTCGTCGAGGATGTCGGGCAGATTCACGACCGAGACCGCGCCGGGCAGGTGGTCGCTGTCGACCTGCCGGTAGGCCACCTGCACCAGGGCGTCGGCGGCGGTCAGGTCCACGGTCAGGTCCTCTGCCGTTGCGTCTACCTCCCGGGGCTGAAAGCCCGGCGCGCTGATGGTCAGCCGGGCACTCGGCGAAGTTTCCAGCGAAAAAGCGCCGGTCGCGTCGGTGACGGCTTCGGCGGCGTCCTGGTCACTGCGCACGACGGCTCCTTCGACCGGCGCTCCGTCCGGGCTGCGTACCAGCCCGCTGATCGTCGTTTTTGGGGTCGTTTGCGCCCACAGTGCCTGCGGTAACAGGGCGAACAGTGCAGCGACCACCAAGCTTATCGATACATAGTTTTTCATGATTGCTCTCGTCAGTGGATCGGGTTCCGCGGAGGCTACCAACCCGGATTTTGCTTAAATTCTGCGTAGATGTTGACGTCGTCGTTCTTGAGGGGCAGCCAGTAGTGCTTGCTGCTGAAGTTGCGCTCCAGGATGACGACCTCGCGTAAGTTGACGACCCGGTTTTGGGTGGGGTCTTCCGCGTTGAACTCGCCGACCCGATCAAACTCGACGGACTTTTTGAGGGTATAGGGCTGGTCGATCAGCAGCATCCAGCGCCGCAGGTCGTTGAAGCGGTGCCCCTCGAACGCCAGCTCTACCGCCCGCTCCCGCCGCACTTCGCCCATAAAGGCCTCGAGCGATCCCAGAAACAGGTCGGCCACATGCCCGACACCGGCCCGGTCGCGCACGAAGTTGAGCGCGTCAACGGCCGTTTTGCCGTAGCCGGACACCTGCCCGGTCGGTGCGTTGAAGGCCTGCGCCGCCGCTTCGGCGTACATGAGGTAGACGTCGGACAGACGCATCCAGGGAATGTGGATGTTCAGGTTGTTGCCCCAGCCGTAGCCGTCGTCGTACTTGTTGGCCGTGATGGGGATAAACTTGTAGAGCAGATAGCCGGTGCGGCTGCCCGTCCCGATGTTGCGGTAGCTGCCGCCCGTGTAGAGATTCGCGTAGCGGTCCTGCGCCACGTCGGCGGGCATGGAACCCTGCACGCACTTGACGCCGTCGAACACGATGTCGTGGTAGAAACGGGGATCGCGCCCGCGCCACGGGTACTCCGGATCGTAGCCCGATTCGGCATCGGCCTGGGTGATGTCCGCGATGGGCAGCCCGTTAGCCATTCCGTAAAAATCGACGTAGTTGGCCGTCGGCAGGAATTTCACGTCGCCGTCGGCAATGACGGGCGCAGGCTGGTACTGCTTGCTGGTGCCCCAGTTGGAACCGTTGGCTCCGTAGTACGGTCCGCGGAAAATCGCCTCCGAGCCCCCCGGAATCTGCCAGTTCTGGCCGGTGGTGTAAAAGTTCTCGTGGTAATCGTCGAACGGCAGCAGCCGGTACGGGGCGTCGCCACTTTCGCAGAGCGCCAGCAGTTCGGCAAACGCCTCGGCCGCTTTCCGGCACAGTTCCGGATCGTAGCTCCGGTTGCCGGTCGATTCCTGGTTCATCAGCGGGCTACCGGCCCAGAGGTAGTTTTTCCCCAGGTAGCCCAGCGCCATAATCTTGTTGATGCGCAGGTCGTTTTTCCCCAGCGTGTTTCGGCCCACCGCCGTGTTGTCCCAGTGGACGGGCAGCAGGTCGGCCGCCTCCCGGAAATCCTGCGCTGCGCGTTCGGCACACTCCCGGTAGCTGAGGCGCGGCAGGGTGAGCTTCTCGTCGCTCGGCAGCACGTAGTCGATGTAAGGCAGCCCCCCGAAGTACTGCATGAACTGAAAGTGAAACCACCCTCTGAAAAAGAGCAGTTGCCCTTTGATCAGGTTTTTCTGTTCGGGCGTGGCGTCGGTCAGTTTGTCGAAGTTTTCCAGCCCGATGTTCGCTTTCCGGATGCCGTACCAGCCCATGTTCCACAGGTCTTTGGTAAAGCGGTCGTCGTTCGCCGTGGCGTTCGGGTTGTCCATCCAGCCCGCGCCCCAGCCGTCGAACTGCGACTGCCAGCCCCAGAAGTTGCCGTTGTCGATTTTGACGATCAGGTGAAAATCGCGGGCGGTCGACTGGATCTCGTCGTCGCCCCAGTTCCACGAATTGGTCCAGTAGGCGTTGGTGAAGTCCGGAATGCAGTGGTACAGTTCCTCGGTATAGCCCTGGAAGTTGGTAAAGTTCTTGAACGCCTCGTCCGGCGAAATGATGGACTCGTCCGTTTTGTCCAGGTAGTCTTCGCACGAAGCCAGGCTGAGCAGTACGCCCATCACCAAACTCCACGTCAGGAGCACGCGGGGCTTCAGCATGGTTCTTCTATCGTTTTTCATGGCAAGCGAGTTTAGAAAGTGAGATTAAGCCCCAGGTTGTAGCGCTTCACGGTCGGGTAGGCCCCCTGCGACGCCCACCCCGTTCCGGCGAAATTCGATTCGCGGTCGTCGGGCATTCGGGTCCACAAAAACAGGTTGTTCCCGTTCATGAAAATCCGCAGGCTCTCAAAGCCGGCGCGGTTGACCCACGGCGCGTCGGTCCCGAAGGTGTAGGCGATTTCTGCGTTTTTGAGGCGGAGGTACGAGCCGTCGTACATGTAGCGGTTGCCGCTCGTGTAGCCGCTCGGCGTGGACAGCCAGCGCGGCATCGGCGAGTCGGCGTTGGGGTTGTCTTTGGACCAGTAGCTGCCTTCGTCGTACACCACGTGGTTTTGCGAACTCAGGCTCGTGAGCACGACCTGGCGCGTTACGTTGTTGGTGCCGTAGAACTGCACGAAGCCACTGAAGTTTTTCCACTCAAACCCGAACGTGGCGTTGTAGGTATTTTGAGGCGCACCCGAAAAGCCGAACGGAACGTTGTCGTACGAGTCGATGATGCCGTCGGCGTTGTAGTCAATGATGAAGTAGTTGCCCGGCAGCTTCTGGTTGTCGTTGGTGTTGTGCATCGTGCTGGCGTACACCTCGTCCCAGGTATTATAGAAGCCATCGCCGACGTACGAATAAGCCTGCCCGATCTGCTTGCCTTCGGCTTTCTGATAGTCGGGCAACAGGCCGGCGTCGTCGGCGCTCAGCACCTTGTCTTTGGCGTGCGTCATGTTCAGCGTAGACCACAGGCGCAGGCCACTCCCCCACTGGTAGTTCAGGTTGACCTCCAGCTCGAAGCCCTGGTTCTGCACGCGGCCCAGGTTCGCGACGGGTGCCTGGGTGCCGTAGTACGACGGAATGGCGCGGTTGTTTCCGGCAATCAGCACGTCGGTGCGGACGTCGCGGAAAAAGTCCACGTTCCCCTTGATCAACCCGTTGAAGAGGCCGTAGTCCAACCCGAAGTTGGTTTTCTTGACCTTTTCCCAATGGACACTCTCGTTCCCCACCGAAGCTTCGCGGTACCACGTGTACGGACTGAGCGGGGCCTGTTCGCCGTTGAGGCCCAGGCGCGCCTGCCCCACGTAGCCGTTGGGTCCTCCGTAGGCCCACTGCGTCAGGTACAGCCACCGGCCGTTGATGTTGTCATCCCCGATTTCGCCGTACGACGCCCGCAGTTTGAGGAAGTCCAGCCGCGGCACCGCTTGCAGAAACGGCTCGTTGGTCAGAATCCACCCCGCCCCGCCGGACGAGAAGAACGCAAAGCGGTTTTCTTTGCTGAATTTTTCCGATCCGTTGTACGCGCCGTTGTACTCGAACATGTACTTGTTGGCGAATGCGTAGGTGGTGCGGAACACCCAGTCTTCCCGGTAGTTGGGAATCTCGCTGCCGGTGGCGTACTCGTTGCGGTTGAAAAGCCCCATCGCCGTGAGGTCGTGCTTGTCGCCCAGGGTGACCGCGTAGTTCATCTGCAACTGGTAGAAGAGTCGCCGGTACGAGGCGTAGTCCCGGACGGTGCCCGGCGTGGCGGTCCACTTGACGCCCTCCTGAAAATCGAAGCGGTTGTTGGCGTCGTAGCTGATTTTGTAGGTCTCCAGCCCGGTGACCGGGTCGATCCACTTTTGTTGCGTGTCGTTGTAGAGGTCGCTTACGCCGCGGTCGCCTTCCAGAAATTCGTTGTCCAGCGCCAGCGTCCCTTTGAAGTTCAGCCCCTTGGTGATCATGTCCAGGTTCTGGTCCAGCGTGAAGTTGGTGTTGAGGCGCGTGGTGGTCAGGAACTGAATCCCGCTGATGGCCAGGCTACGCACCGAATTTTCGGCCTTGCCCTGGTTGGGCGCATAATAGCCCCAGCTTCCGTCCGAATATTGCGGCAGGAACACATCGGGGGCGTTGCTGTAGGCGGCGATCCACATGTTATACTCGTTGCCGGTAGCGCCCCACGGACTCTTCCGGACGCCGTACGAGCCGGCCAGCCCGGCGCTCAGCGTGGTGGACGACGTGAGTTGGAAGTCGAGGTTGCTGCGCACGTTCAGGCGGTTGAATCCGTAGCCGGGCTGGTAGCCCCGGTTGTTGTCGTACTGCCGGAACAGGTCACCCTCGCGCAGGAAGTCGGCGTTCGCGAAATACTTGACAAACTTGGTTCCGCCGTTGATGTTGAGGCTGGCGTTGTACGACATCGCGTAATCTTTGAACAGCGTATTGGTCCAGTCGACGTTCGGGTAGCGCTCCATTTCCTCCACGCTGGCCGGATAGCGGTACTTGTCGATGATCGCCTGCGGCAGGTAGTCGTTCCAGCTTTCGGGGCGCAGGGCCAGTTCGTTCTCGATCACCTGGTTGCGGATGCGGAGCGCGTCGTAGGCGTCGTACTTGCCCGGCAGTTTCGAGGGGACTTTCATGGTGGTGTTGACCCGCGCGCGGATGGTGGCTTTCCCCGTTTTCCCTTTTTTGGTCGTGATCAGGATCACCCCGTTGGCCCCGCGGACGCCGTAAACGGCCGTTGCGGAGGCATCTTTCAGGACGGAAACCGATTCCACAGCGCTGATCTCGACGCTGGACATGGGCCGCTCCACCCCATCCACCAGAATAAGCGGCGAGGCGTTGTTCCAGGTACTACGGCCCCGGATGAAGATCTGCGGATCTTCTTCGCCCGGCATCCCCGTACTCGCGTTGGTGATGACGCCCGGCACGTTGCCGGTCAGGGCCGCGCCGATGCTCTGCACGTTGCCCGACCGTTCCAGGACTTTCCCGTCGGTTTGCGCAATGGCGGCGACCACCGTTTCGCGTTTTTGTTCGCCGTAGCCGACCACCACCACTTCTTCCAGCGACTTGACGTCGGTTTCCAGGGTGAGGTCCAGCGTGGTTTGCGTGCCCACCACCACTTCGCGGGCCATGTAGCCCACGGCGCTGAACACCAGCACTGATTCTTCGGAGGGAACCTCCAGGCGGTAGTTACCGTCGATGTCGGTGACGGTCCCCGTACTGGTGCCTTTGATGATGACGTTGACGCCCGGAATGCCCTCGTCTTCGTCGGCAGAGACGACCCGCCCGGTGACCACAAAGGCCTGCGGGGCGGAAACGTCGGCCGATGGAGTAGCGGGGCGCAGGCTTTCGTAGCGGAACGTTGCGGAGTGGAGAGAGGCGGAAGGCGGGTCCTCCTGCCCGGCAGCCCGCGCGGCCGACAGCCCCAGGCACGAGAGGCTCATGCTGAGGCAGGCGTACGGGCTCCATCGTAAAAATCGCAGTAGTGCTTTTTTCATGCGTATCGATGTAACTAGGTTGTTTACTTGCAGTGGATCGGCTCCTTTTCGGTCCCGCCGGTAGGCACGGGCGGTTGAAAAGGCGTAGAAATTCCGGATACACGTTCGGCGCGCTCGGTCAGAGACAACGGGGGCGTCGTCGCGTGGATTCAGAATTGGAGAAAGGCAGCAACAGCGCAGCAGAGTAACCGCCGCTTACCCCGACGGAGGTTTTTCCCGCCAGCGGCAGTCGATCGAACGGAAGAGAGGTGCGTGCATAGGTCAGTTTGTAATTCGTATTTTCTCACACCCGTCATTTGCGGGTAGCGTACATGGCAATGGTGGTGCCGGTAAAGCCGAACGAGTTGGCGGTCGACAGGTAGTGCGCGGGCACGTCCTTGCACAGGAGCGTCCACGCGCCCCCCTTGCCGAGGGCGTAGTAGAAGTCGTAGTCGGTGCCGCGCGACACCACTTTCAGGCGGAGGAGCGCTTCGTCGGCGAGGGTATCGCTGGCCAGCAGTTCAGGGGCGGCCTCACCGATTTTTTCCAGCGCAAGTTGCTTCTGGCCGTTCTGTTGCCGCACCGACAGGAAATACTGGTGGGTTTCGTCTTTGAACAGCAGCAACCCGGCGGCGTCGTGTGCGTCGGCCGGTTCGAAAAACAGCGTCGTCTCGCACTCAAACTGATGGTGCTGCATGCGCCGCGCCACAAACGCCGGGGTGTTCCGTTCCGAGGCACTCACGTCCGCGCAGCGCAGAGAGAGGTAGCCGGGATTTTCCGTCAGCGAATACAGCTCGGTGGCCGGTCCCCGCAGGGTGAACCACTCCTGCCCGAGCGTTGCCTCATCGAACTCGTCGGTCGCTTCGAAGTTGCCGAACGTCGTGGCCTCTTTCCGCTGCACGCCCGGCCGACGCACAACCAGCGGCACCCGTTCTTCGCCCTGCGTCAGGTACGGCGCGCCATCTTCGCTCCACCGGACCGGCATCAGGAACGTTTCCCGCCCGAGGTTTTCGAAGTTGCCGTCGAGGGGCCGACAGGCCAGAAACACCGCCCACCAGTCGCCTTCCGGGGTCTGGACCAGGTCGGCATGGCCCGCGCACGTCACCGGATTCGGACGGTCGGGACTCAGGTGGCGCTGCGTCAGGATCGGGTTCTGGTTCCAGGGAACAAAGGTGCCCATCGGGGCATCTCCCGAGAGGATCACTTCCGAATGGTCCGGCCCGGTGCCTCCTTCGGCCGCCATCAGCAGATACTGTCCGTTGATTTTATAGAGGTGCGGCCCTTCAATCCAGATGGGCTTTTCTTCCGGATGGATTCCCCCGTTCACCAGCATCTTGCGCGGCCCGAAGGTCCGGTCGGTTTCGGGATCAAATTGCTGCACGCGGATGGCGCGGTGGCCTTCATAGAGGGCGGGGCCGTCGGGTGCATCGTTGTTCACGATGTAGGCCTTGCCGTCGTCATCGAAAAAGAACGAGGGGTCGATGCCGTGCACGTCGGGTAGCCAGATCGGGTCCGACCAGGTGCCAAAGGGGTCTTTCGTCTTCACGAAGAAGTTGCCCCGCCGGATGTTGGTCGTAATCATGTAGTAGGTCTGGTTGTGCGGATTGTAGCTGATGGCCGGCGCGAAAATGCCTTCGCTGACCCGCTGCCCATCCAGCGGCAGTTGCTCGGGTCGGTCCAGCACGTGGCCGATCTGCGTCCAGTTGACCAGGTCGCGGCTGTGGAAAATCGGCACGCCGGGGTAGTACGAAAAGCTGGAGGTGACCAGAAAGTAGTCTTCGCCGTTGGTGCAAATGCTGGGGTCCGAGTTCCAGCCCGGCAGAATGGGGTTGTAAAAGTAGTCGGGACCGGGCAACGGGTGTTGCGCATAGAACTCGTCTTTCCCGGCGTAGGTAAAGCGGTCGAAATGCGCCACCGACTTTTCGGTGGGAACGTTGCTTTTGCGGCTGGCAATATCCGACCGGCACGCCCCCATCCCCCCACAAGCCAGGAGTAAAACGAGAAGACCGGAACCAGCGTGGCGTAAAAATTTCTCCATCGAGAGTTTCGCAATTGGTTGAAAACGTAAGCGTGCCGCCCGTTGGGCACAAAGTGATCGTAGGCCTAAGGCAGCGAGGCAGTGCGCCCTGAGCGACACCGGAAGGCAGGCTTCGCCCTGAGCGGAAGGTCCGGGGTGCAGCGGATACTGCACCCCGGTCTTCACAAACAACCTATCCTATAATCGCAGTTAGAGTAATGCTATGTCTGGTGTTATGGCTGGCGTCCAGTGCCGCTTCGTAGCCTGTGCATGACCGGCCTACCCCGCGGTGCGGGGACGCCGAGCACGTCAGGTATCGTATGGAAACGGAATGTGTACTGCCGGATGAAGCGAGGTCTGGCATGGCAGCAATTTCTTCCGGCGGGAGGTCGCTTCGACAGAGTAAGAAGCGACGGTGTGTAGCGTGAGCATGGTGGTAACGTGGGTGTCGTGTAAGGTCGTTGTCGTACGGTACGGAAGGCTGTTGTTGTTCGAAGCGTTGTCGAACTAAGGGTTCCTCCGCGCACCGTGGAAACAAATCTAGTGCGCTTGATCAGAAGGTCCGCATCGGCAGGTTACACGCTCTTACACACAGGTAACATGCGGACGCTGCGACGTTACATATCGTTACACTGAGGTTACATACCCCCGTTTGGCGCGCAGAAACGCACTTTTTGCTGTAACCCTACTGGATGAGGAAGCGTCTGCACGTTGACGCCATTTGAGTCGGCTGTCGCTGTGCTACCCCAAAAACGAGAGGCTCCTTGGCAGCACCGGAGTTGAATCCAGTACGCCCGAAGAGCCCTTAAAAAATACTTGATTCGGATGGTGCTGCGCGATTCAGAAAAGAAAGCTTCCGGACGTTGGCGGCGCACAGCAACCGCACCGCTACAAACGCGTGACGTTGGGAGCGCTGGCTTCCGAGTCCAGGTGCGTCTCCCGGTAGTGGGTGGGCGACATGCCGTACAAGTCTTTGAAGGCGTTGGAAAAATAAGCGGGATTGGTGAAGCCTACGGCAAAGGCCACCTCCGATACGTTCAGCGGCTTGGAAGCGAGCAGCGTGGCGGCCTGTTGCAGCCGGATGTTGCGCATCAAATCACTGGTCGACTGGTTGGTCAGTTCCTTCAATTTGCGGTGCAGGTGGACCCGGCTGATGCCGATCTGGCTCGCGATCATCTCCACGCTCAGCGCAGGATTGGCCAGTTGCTCGTTCATGATGTCCATGAACTTCTTCAGCAGCTTTTCGTCGGCCGACTTCAGTTCCACCTTGTGCACTTTGTCCTTCTGCTGTTGGTTGCCGCTGAAACTGTTGCGCAACAGCGCCCGGTTCTGAATCAGGTTCTGCACCGTCACTTTCAGCATGTCCAGGTTGAAAGGCTTCACCAGGTAAGCGTCCGCACCGATGCCCAGCCCTTCGAGGTTGTCTTCTTCTTCGGAGCGGGCCGTCAGCAGCACGACCGGTGCGTGGTTGATGTTGACGTTCTGTTTGATTTTGCGGCAGAGCGTAATGCCATCCATCTCCGGCATCATCACGTCGCTGATGATCAGGTCGGGGCGTTTGCTCAGCGCCAGCGTCAGGGCTTCGCGGCCGTTGGCACTTTCCAGCACGGTATAGTCGGTGGCGAGTTCGCGGCAGAGGTAGCGGCGTATTTCGGCATCGTCGTCGACGACCAGTACGCGTCGCTTTGTGGTTGCCTTACCCTTGGTCGACCCAGCCGACGGGCCGAACGGAGCCACGACCGGCACGAGGGGTTGCGGTTTCGGTCGGGCGGAGGGGCGATTTTCCCGTTCTGCGCTCGACAGGTGCTCGCTGCCCAGCGGCAGCTTGATCCGAAAGCGACACCCCTGCCCGTCGGCGTTGTTTTCGGCCTGAATGGTGCCGTGGTGCAGTTGCACGAGCGAGCGCGTCAGGTGCAGCCCGATGCCGGTTCCGGGTTGGGCCGAAGACGCCGGGCCCTGGTAGAAACATTCGAAAACGGTTTCCAGCGCGTGCTCGGGAATGCCCGGACCGCTGTCGGACACCACAATTTCCACGTAGCGCCGGAAGCCCGTGCCGGGTTGGGTGTCTTCGCCGGTCGAAAGCGCCACCGCGACCGTGCCACGCTCCGGCGTAAACTTGAAGGCGTTGGCCAGTACGTTGATCATCACCTTGTCGAAATGATCGGGGTCTACCCACACCGGCACTTCCTCGACGGCAGGCAGAAAGGTGAAACGCAGGTGATGCGACTGCGCCTGCTCTTCGAACAGCGCACAGATGTCGCGCAGGTACTGCACCATCTCTCTCTCCTGAAAGCGGAGTTGCATCTGCCCCTTGTCGATTTTCCGGACGTCCATCAGTTGGTTGATCAGCCGCAGAATGCGCTCGGAATTGCGGTGCATGGTGTCGTAATCCTGCCGCCGCTCGCGGTCGTCGTCGGCCGTCATCAGCTTTTTGAGCGGACTGATGATCAGCGACATGGGCGTGCGGATCTCGTGGGCGATGTTGATGAAAAACTGCAGCTTCGCTTCGTTGATCTGCTTGGCGTGCAGGTGTTCGCGCATTTTTTGCCGGGTGCGTTGCCGCTGCCGTACCTGTTGCACCACCAGCAGGGCAATCAGGAACAGCAGTGCGCCGTAGCCCACGTTGGCCCAGGTGGAAAAATACCACGGCGGGGCGATGACAATCTGGATTTCTTTCGGCGCCGAGTAGGTGGTGTAGTCTTTGGCCTTCACCCGGAAGCGATACGTGCCGGGGGCCAGGTTGGTAAACGTCACGTTGTCGGTGCCGGGCCGCAGCGCCACCCAGTCGCCGTCGTCCATGGCGTAGAGGTAGGTAATGCGCTCGGGGTTGTAAAATTCCAGCGCGGAAAATTCGAGGGTAAAGGCGTTGTCTTTGTGCGACAGGTGAAACGTTTCCGCGTTCATCACCGACGTGTTGATGATTTCCCGGTTGCCCGAGCGGCTGCCTTTGTGAATGGGCTGGTCGTGCAGGTAGAAGCCCGCGATGCGCACATGCAGTTCTTTGGCCTGGTCGATGATCTCGTCCGGATAGAAGTAGGTGATGCCGTTGAGTCCGCCGAATACGAGCTGCCCTTCCGGCCCCATGAAGGCCGCCCCCAGGCTGAATTCGTTGCCCTGCACGCCATCCTGCGCGTAATAGTTGATGAACTGGCGTTCGCGGAGCGAGAATTTGGAGATGCCGTGGTTGGTGCCCATCCACAGGTTACCGGCCGGATCGCCGACGAGCGATTTGATCACGTCGCTGGGCAGTCCGTCGTCCTGGGTATAGACTGACAGTTGATGCGTATCCCGATCGATGTACGCCAGGCCCTCTTCGGTGCCCATCCAGATCGTGCCCTGGGCATCTTCGTGAAACGCGTAAACAATGTGGCCGGACAGCAGGCGGTTGGTCCCGTAGGTGGACGTAAAGCTCTGGGTAGCCAGGTCCAGACACCCGAAGCCGTCGAACGTCCCGATGTATAGTTTTTCGTCGGGCGTCAGCAGCAGCGTGTTGATCCAGCTGTTGTGCAGCACGTTCGTTTCGGGGCGGTACTGTTCGCCGCTTACGGCCTCGTACTGTGTGACCTTTTCCGTCGTCAGGTTCATGCAGAAAAGCCCCGCGCCCATCGTGCCGATCCAGAGGTTTTTCCGGGCATCTTCCACCAGGTGAAAAATGCGGGGCGGCTGCAGCGCGTGGCTGAGCCGGTCGTTGACGTACGTGCACACGCCCGTTTCGCGGTTCAGTTTCGCCAGCCCATTCTGGTACGATCCCAGCCAGAGCGTCCGGTCAGAATCTTCGAAGATGCACATGATGGTGGCAGGCACGGCATGGGCCTGTGACGAGGGGGCAAAATGCGCCTTCACTTTCCCGTCCGGAGCGATGCCGTACAGCCCGTCGCCGTCGGTGCCGACCCACAACGTGCCCGCGTGATCTTTGTAGACCGACATGACGTTGCTCGACCCGATGAGGTTGCGGCTGACCGATTTGTAGCCGATGTAGCGGAAGTTGTTCGTCATGGCCGGAAGCAGCATCACGCCTTTCTGGTAAATGCCGATCCAGAGGTTGCCGGCCTGGTCTTCCAGCACGGTGCTGACCTTCGTCTTGGTGAAATCGAACGTTGAAACGTGAAACGCCTCGTCGCTGATTTTTTGCTGCCCAACGTCGTACACCTTCAGGCCTTCGCCCTCGGTGCCCAGGTACAGGTGGCCTTCGCGGCCCAGGTACAGGGTGTTGATCGGCAGGCGGGTATTCGTCGGGGCCGCAACGGGGCGGAACTGATCGGCGTCCGGCGCATACGCGTAGAGTCCGTTCAGGGTGCCGGCATAGACGGTTCCGGCCCGGTCCTGGCAAATGCTGGAGAGGGTATGGCGGAGGTGCTCCTGCTGGCGGAAGTACGTGTCGACGTGGCCGTTCGGGCGGAGGCAGGTCAGGCCGTTGTCTTGCGTGGCGACCCACAGGTTTTGCGCCTGGTCTTCGAACAGGTCACGAATCAGCATGCTCCCGACCGGCAACCGAAGCTGCCGCCCCACCCACCGGTCCTGTTCCTGTTTAAGGGAAAAAATGCCGTGTCCGGACGTAGCGATCAGGACTTCGCCGTTGCGTCGTTCCAGCATGGCGGTGACGTGCGCCTTGTAATCCGCCCCACCTTCCAGCAGCAGCGGAACGCGGCGGAACGTGTCGGTTGCGCAGTCGTACTGTTGCAAGCCGTTATAGAACCCAATGAAGAAGTTTCCCCGGCTGTCTTCAAACAGCATGTGCACTTGGTTGTGCGACAGCGAGGTGGTATCGCCGATGCGGTGCTTGTAGAGGGTGAACTTGGCGCCGTCGTAGCGGTTCAGACCGTCTTCCGTGGCAATCCAGATGATGCGGTTGTGGTCCTGGTGAATGTCCCGGACCAGGCTGTTGGAAAGCTCCTGATCGGCCGAGAAGAGTTTGCCCGGTTGTGCAAACCCGGTCAAGGACCATCCCAGCAGAAAAATCGTCAGTACGTAGCGGTGTATCACAGGCGGTGGTGGAGGCTGAGAAACAAAATAATTCTATAAAGTAACTAATTTGAACAAGGTTGCGCGAAATCTTTGCAAGAAAAACTGCCGCGCGACGGCCTTACGGCCTCGTCAACGGTACACGCTGCAACGGGCGACAAGTTTGTGCAGCACGTCCTTCCCCGCGCCTATGCCCAAAAGCGGCTCACCGCCCCCACCTGCCCGAAGGAATGATTGTTTGAAAATCGTAATTTATCCTTTGAAAATCGTTACGGAATCCTGCACAAAAGCGTGTCCTTTGTATACGTTCAATCACCCTTATGTAGAGGAGAATGCCGTCAACAACAACCTACCACATCGTAAAAATCAGTACCCTGTTCGTTTGGTTTGTCGCCCTGGCCCCGTTTGCTTTTGCGCAACCTGCAGAAGATGTCGCCCGCATCAGCCACTTTGCCGGTAAAGTCATCACGACCCACAACGGCATTTCGCTGGTGCCTTCGTTTTCGCTCGACAAACCGGCCGTGCTGTTCAACCTGTCGATCGGCGGTCCGCGCCTGACGTTCGAGCCCGACATCCGGTTCGCGCTGGAAGGCAAACCCTGGTCGTTTCTGTTCTGGTGGCGCTACAAAGCGATTCAGCACGAGAAGTTTTCCCTGCGGGTGGGGATGCACCCGGCACTAAATTTCCGGACCATTCCGCTGGATGTCAACGGCGGGGCCACGCAGATCATGGAGGCGCGGCGGTTCCTGGCCGGCGAGCTTTCGCCCACGTACGCCCTCACGAAACACATCAGCGTGGGGCCGTATTACCTGTACTCGCGCGGGCTGGACCGCAGCCAGACACACACACACTTTCTGGTATTGAACACCGCTTTTACGAACCTCCCGCTCTCGAAAGATGTATCCATCAGTATATTCCCGAACGTGTATTACCTGAAGATGGACGCGCTGGATGGCTTCTACGTCTCCTCCACGCTGCGGCTGGCCAAGCGGGATTTCCCGCTTTCGCTCGAGTCGGTCCTGAACAAAATCATTCGGTCGGAGATTTTACCCGAGCGGGATTTCGTCTGGAATGTTTCGCTGGTGTACTCGTTCAACCAGCAGTTTGTACCGTATCGCCCTCAATTTTAAAACCCCGGGGCCTTGCCGTCCCGATAAACGAACTACTGCATGTCCGATAAACCAGAAACGCTGGAAGAGCTCTACAAACGGAAGTTCAACTGGGTGCCGGATTCGCTGCGGAAAGAAATGGGACATTTCAATGTGTTTCCGCTCGACCCGTTCGTGGGGGAGCGCGCACAGCCCGTGCCCTACATCAAGCGCGATTATTACAAAATCATGCTGGCGATCGGCAGCAGCCAGGTGCACTATGCCGACAAGGTGGTGGACGTGAAAAAACAGGCCCTGTCGTTCTCGCACCCGCAGATTCCCTACAAATGGGAGCACAACCGCATCCGCCGCGGCTTTTTCTGCATCTTCGACCAGCACTTTTTTCACAACTTCGGTGACCTGAACCAGTACGAGGTGTTTCAGCCGAACGGCACGCACCTTTTCGAACTGACCGACGAACAGGTCGCACAGGTGACGGCGGTGTACGAGCGCATGTTTGCCGAAATCGACTCCGATTACCTGTATAAATACGACGTATTGCGGACGCTGGTGTTCGAGCTGTTGCACTTCGCGCTGAAAATGCAACCCTCCTCGACGTTCGACAAACAGCCGATCAACGCTTCGCAGCGCATTTCCACCCTGTTTCTGGAGCTGTTGGAGCGGCAGTTTCCGCTGGACGATACGCACCAGCGGGTCAACCTGCGCACCGCCTCTGACTTTGCCGGGCAGCTCAACATCCACGTTAATCACCTGAACCGGGCCGTCAAAGAAATTACACAGAAGACCACCTCGCAACTGATTGCCGAACGGATTGTGCAGGAATCCAAGGTGCTACTGAAAGACAGCAGTTGGAACGTCTCTGAAATTGCTTACGCGCTGGGGTTTACGGAAACGACCCACTTCAACAATTTTTTCAAAAAACACATGCAACGCAGCCCCTTGCAGTACCGGAAGGCCTGAGTTGCAAGAGCGGCCCGCCGGGCCTCGGCACCACCGCACACACACGTATCATTCAACCCGTAACGATCATGATGCAGACACGCACATTAGGAAACACACAACTGGAAGTCTCGGCCCTTGGGCTGGGATGCATGGGCATGAGTTTTGGCTACGGCCCGGCCAAAGATGCTTCGGAAATGATTGCGCTGATTCGCGCAGCCGTCGAACAGGGCGTCACCTTTTTCGACACCGCCGAAGTGTACGGCCCCTTTACCAACGAGGAGCTGGTCGGCCAGGCCCTGGAGCCGTTTAAAGGGAAGGTGGTAATCGCTACCAAATTCGGATTCAACATCGAAAACGGGAAGATGAACGGCGTCAACAGCCGCCCCGACAACATCCGCCGCGTGGCCGAAGCCTCGATGAAGCGCCTGCGCGTCGACGTGCTGGACCTGTTTTACCAACACCGTGTGGACCCCAACGTGCCGATCGAGGACGTGGCCGGTACCGTGCAGGACCTGATTCGGGAAGGCAAGGTGAAGCATTTCGGCCTGTCGGAGGCCGGAGCGCAGACCATTCGCCGGGCACACGCCGTGCAGCCGGTGACGGCCCTGCAAAGCGAATATTCGCTCTGGACACGCCAACACGAGCGCGAGATTCTCCCTACCATCGAAGAACTGGGCATCGGCCTGGTGGCCTACAGCCCACTCGGCAAAGGTTTCCTGGCCGGAAAGATTGACGAGAACACGCGGTTTGCCGAAGGCGACATCCGCAACACCCTGCCGCGCTATACGGAAGAGGCGCGCGTGGCCAACAAGGCACTGCTGGACCTGTTGCAGCAATTCGCCGCCCAGAAGCGCGTCAACGGTGCACCGGCCACTCCGGCACAGATCGCCCTGGCCTGGGTGCTGGCCCAGAAACCCTGGATCGTGCCCATTCCGGGTACGACCAAGGCGCATCGGCTGACCGAAAACATCGGAGCAGCCCAGATCACGCTGACGCCGGAAGAATTACAACAGATCGAAGACGCCTCAGCCCACATCGAAGTTGTAGGCAACCGGTACACAGAAGCGATGGAAAAGGCAACGGGCCTGTAATCCGCCGCACAAACGTAACGAACGACAGGCAAGCCGGTCATCGGAGGGAACACCTCGGACGACCGGCTTTTTCTTTGCAGTAGGCGCCGGCCCGCCCTGAGATCGGAAAAAATAATTTCAGCGAGCCGGAATCTCGAAAGGAGGTTATAGGCGTTCCTCTATACGATAAACGGCAACATAGATTTTATCTATCAGAGGATAGATTTTTAGAATTGGCAAATGGTTGATGACTGCCCCAAAAACGCATAGTTTAGGACTTCGCTTAGCAGTAAATGATATTGATTATCAACCTATTCATCAATGGAACATCCTAAAAAAACCAGTAAAGACTCAAACCATAAGGTTTGGGACGTAAACGAATCGAGCAAGTGCCCCTTCATGGGCGGTGCCGTAGACTTCACCGCGGGCAGCGGTACGTCGAACCGTGACTGGTGGCCCAATCAGTTGAACCTGAAAATTTTGCGGCAGCACTCGTCGTTGTCCGACCCAATGGGTCAGAAGTTCGACTACGCCGAAGCCTTCAAGTCGCTCGATCTGCAGGCGGTGAAGGAAGACCTTTACCAACTGATGACCGATTCGCAGGACTGGTGGCCGGCCGACTACGGTCACTACGGACCGCTGTTCATCCGGATGGCCTGGCACAGTGCCGGTACGTACCGCATCGCCGACGGCCGCGGGGGTGCCAGCAGCGGCACGCAACGTTTCGCGCCGCTCAACAGCTGGCCCGATAACGCCAACCTCGACAAAGCGCGCCGGTTGCTCTGGCCGATCAAACAGAAATACGGCAATAAAATTTCGTGGGCCGACCTGATGATTCTCGCCGGAAACTGCGCCTTGGAATCGATGGGCTTCAAAACGTTCGGGTTCGGCGGTGGCCGGGCAGACGTCTGGGAACCTGAGGAGGACATCTACTGGGGTTCGGAAGGCGAATGGCTCGGCACAAAAGAGCGTTACGCCAAGGGCCAACTGGAAAGCCCCCTGGGCGCTTCGACCATGGGCCTGATTTACGTAAACCCGGAAGGACCGGAAGGCAACCCTGACCCGATGGGCGCAGCGCAGCACATCCGGGAAACGTTCGGACGGATGGCCATGGACGACTACGAAACCGTCGCCCTGATTGCCGGAGGGCACACGTTCGGGAAAACCCACGGTGCCGCCGATCCTGCCAAATATGTAGAAGCGGAACCTGAAGGCGCCAGCATCGTGGAGCAAGGGTTTGGCTGGCGAAACAACTACGGCAGCGGGAACGCCGCCGACACCATCACCAGCGGCTTGGAAGGTGCCTGGACCACCACGCCTACGCAGTGGAGCAACAACTATTTCGAAAACCTGTTCGGCTACGAGTGGGAACTGACCAAGAGCCCGGCCGGTGCCTACCAGTGGATTCCGAAAGACGGAGCCGGGGCCGATCTGGTACCCGATGCGCACGATCCGTCCAAGCGCCACGCGCCATTCATGCTGACGACCGACCTGGCCCTGAAAGTAGACCCGGCGTACGAGAAAATTTCCCGTCGTTTCTACGAAAATCCAGAAGAGTTCGCCGACGCGTTTGCCCGGGCGTGGTTCAAACTGACCCACCGCGACATGGGACCGCTGACGCGCTACCTCGGCCCTGAAGTGCCTTCTGAAGAGCTGATTTGGCAAGACCCGATTCCTACCGTTACGTACGAGCCCATCAACGACGAAGACGTAGCTACGCTCAAGGAGAAAATCAAAAGCTCGGGACTGAGCGTGTCGCAACTGGTGTCGACTGCCTGGGCCTCGGCCTCTACCTTCCGCAACTCCGACAAGCGCGGCGGTGCCAATGGTGCCCGCATCCGTCTGGAGCCGCAAAAAGGATGGGAAGTTAACAACCCAGCGCAACTCGGGCAGGTCATTCAGACGCTGGAAGGCATTCAGGAAGAGTTCAACAACGCGCAGGGGGGTAAGCAGGTTTCGCTGGCCGACCTGATCGTGCTGGGAGGATGCGTCGGCGTTGAGCAAGCTGCGAAAAACGCTGGTCACGACATCAGCGTCCCGTTCGCACCGGGTCGCGCCGATGCTTCACAGGAGCAGACCGATACGCAAGCCTTTGCCATTCTGGAGCCGAACGCCGATGCTTTCCGCAACTACGTACGCGGTCGGGAAGATCTTTCCGTATCGGCCGAGGAGATGATGGTGGACCGGTCGCAACTGCTGAGCCTCACGCCGCCGGAAATGACGGTGTTGCTGGGTGGCATGCGGGTGTTGAACACCAACTACGACCAGTCGAAGCACGGGGTCTTCACGGATCGTCCGGAAACCCTGACCAACGACTTCTTCGTGAATCTGCTCGACCTGAACACCACGTGGAAGTCTACCTCAGACACCGAAACGCTGTTTGAGGGTCGCGATCGTTCGAGCGGTGAAGTGAAGTGGACAGCCACACGCGTCGACCTCGTCTTCGGTTCAAACTCCGAACTGCGCGCACTCGCCGAAGTATACGCCTGCTCCGACTCGCAAGAGAAATTCTTGAACGATTTCGTAGCGGTGTGGAACAAGGTGATGAACCTCGACCGCTTCGATCTGGCATAATGCCCGTTTGGGCTAACGCCTAAAACCGTTAAAACCTAAAAAGGTGGCCTATTAGTAGGCCACCTTTTTTTATGTTCTTTGAGGAGTAATGGCGCGTTTCAGAAGCCCACTTCTCCGCCCACCGGCCGGATAACCGTGCCTGATGAAGGACTTATCGCATTCGCGCTTGTCTACTCAAAAACAAATCAAACTCTCTCATTCGGTCTGCCGTTTTTTGAGGGCGAACGTGCTCAACGCCTCAACGGGAGAAAGATCTTTTGAAGTTTGCTTTTGGACTGACCTAAAAGATCGCAGTGGACGTTTGGGTCCACTGCGATTCATTATGTATGGCCTTTACCAGCCGTTGATTTGCTCGGCGGCCGGGTTTTTGTCGATCTCTTCCTGCGGAATGGGCAACACGTACAACTTCGAAGGAAAGGCGCGCGTCTCAAAATCGTACCGGTTGTAGGTCACGGAACCGTCGGCGTTTTTCTCGATTTTCATCCCTTGCAGCGGGCCGTTCAAAAGCGACTCCGCAATGCGCCACCGCCGAATGTCGAAAAAGCGGTGCTCTTCAAACGCCAGTTCCACCCTTCGCTCATGCCGGATTCTCTCGCGCATCTGGTCTTGCGACAAACCCTGCGGCAGCGGGGGCATGTCGACACCGGGACGGGCACGGATCGCATTGATGGCCTCGTAGACGGTGCCGTCCGGGCCGGAGGCTTCGTTTTTTGCTTCGGCGTAATTCAGCAGCACTTCGGCGTAGCGGACAAAAATCCAGTCCTGATCGCTGGATTGCGAGTAGATCACCAAGTCTTCGTTGTGGAATTTGCGAGTGAAATAGCCCGTCACCATAAAATCTGCATCGCGTCCGCCCTCAAACAGCTCCACTTCGCGCCCCCGGAAAGTAGCACCGTTGTGCACCACCGTGGCTTCGAACCGCGGGTCCAGGTTCTCGTAAGGCTTTTCGGGATCGTACAGCGGCGAGGCCGTCTGGGGCAATCCGTCGGTCATCTCATACGAATCCACGAAATTCTGCGTGGGGAGATTGCCGCCCCAGCCGGCATCCGTCGGTCCTTTGAACGAAGGCGGTGTGTTGTAGACGTCCCACCCGGCCCCGGCCGTTCCTCCGGCATTGGTTTGGTGGTGTTTGTCCGGGAACCGGAATTTCTTCGCGAAAATGATTTCGTCGTTGTTTTTCGTGAGAAACAAGGTGCGGTAATCGGGAAACAACGTGTAAGGCATGTTCATTACTTCCTGGGCGGCATTGGCGGCCGCTTCCCACTGCTCATCGTACAACAGGACCCGGCTTTTCAGCGCCTTTGCGGCCCCCGACGTGGCCCGTCCCTCTTCTATCCCACCCTTCTCCGGCAGTATGCTGGCGGCCTTGTCCAGATCACTGATGATGAAGCTGACCACGTCGGCATACGTGGCGCGCGGAATCTGCAAGTTGTCGTCCAGCGTCAGGCTTTCGCTGATCAGGGGCACGCCGGTGGGTTCGCCCCCGGCCGACCTCAGCCCGAACAGCCGCAACAGCTCGTGGTACATGAAGCCTCTCAAAAAGTAGACTTCTCCTTTCAGGCGCGTGCTCAGCTCTTCGTCGTCGAGGCGATCCAGGTTTTCCAGCGCCACGTTCGCCTTCCGAATCAGGCGGTAGTACGTAGGCCACATGGTGTTTCCCCAGGGCACGTACGAGGGCAGAAAATTGCCCGTCTGCAACTGGGTAGAATGCGTCCATCCCATCGAAACGTCGGCATCGTCGCTCGCGCCGTCAAGCAGGTACAGTCCTTTCGCCCAGTTGTCGTAGTTGCGATCGAATCCGGAAGGCATGTCGCCGTAAATGCCGTTCACAAACTGAATGGCCCCCTGCGGATCGGACCATACGGTTTCTTCCGTGAGGGAGTCTTTCGGAATCTGATCGAGAATATCCTGATTACAACTCAGGAGCAGCGCCGCGGCAAAGAACAGGACGGCAGCTTTTATCGGGTTGGTGGTTTTTATAGTCATCTCGGTAATTGCTTAGAAATTGATGTTCAGCCCTGCGTTCCAGATCCTGAATTGAGGATACCCCCACCCCCGGCCGCTGTCATTTTCCGGATCGAAGTTCTCGATCGCGGTCCAGGTAAGGGCGTTGTTGGCGTTGACATACACCCGTATGCCCTGCACAAATTTCAGGTTGGCCACCGGCACGTTGTAGGCAATCTCCACATTCTTGAGGCGCACGTAGGAAGCGTCGCGCAGCCAGAACGAAGACCCGGCGTGGTTGTTATCTGCATTGATCAGGACGCGCGGCTCGCTGGCGTCGGTATTTTCAGGCGTCCATCGGTCCAGGTTCTGTTTCAAAACGCCGCTGGTCCCTAAGAAGAAGGGCCAGGCCGCTTCGCCCGAATAGTATTGCTGCACCCGCGTGCCTCCCTGGAAGAGAAGCGACAGCTCGAAGTTTTTGTAGGCCAGGTTTCCGTTGTAGCCGAAAATGATTTCGGGTGTGTTGGAACTGCCGATGTAGACACGATCCAGGTCGTCGATCTTGCCATCGCCGTTCACGTCTTCGTACCGAATGTCGCCGGGAGCGATGTCCCCGATCTGCGTGGGAGCGTTTTGTACTTCTTCCACGGTTTGGAACAGCCCCAGCGCCCGGTAACCAAACTGAGCATTGAGCGGGCGGCCCGTGCGTCGGATGTTCGGGTTTTCGGAGGCAGGCTCGTCGATGTAAATAACTTTGTTTCTGGCGAACGTAAGGTTCGCGTTCATCGAGTAGCGCAGGTCCTCCGACAAGCTGTTCTGGTGGCCCAGCACCAGCTCAATGCCTTTGTTATCGACCTTGGCCAGGTTTTCAAAAGGTAAATCAATGCCCAGAAGACTGGGAACAGAAAGATTTCGCTGACCAAGAATATCACTCCGCTTGTCGTAGAAGAAGTCAGCCGTGACCGACAACTGGTTGTTCCAGAGCGTGGCATCGAACCCGATGTTTAGTTTCTTCACCGTTTCCCAGGTAACGTTGGGACTGGACAGACGGCCTTCGAAAATGGCAGGCTGTACGTTGCCATCGCCAAAAACGGCGGTTCCGTTCTGGTAAAAGGACTGCAAATAGAGGAACCGAGCTCCCCCCAACCGGTCGTTCCCCAGCACGCCGTACGAGCCTCGGAGTTTCAGGAAGTTGATCATCGGCACGTTTTCCAGGAACGATTCCCGGGAGATGACGTACGCCACCGAGGCCGAGGGGAAAAAGCCCCACCGGTTGCCGGGGGCAAACTGCTCGGAGCCGTCGGCCCGGAAACTCCCTTCGAGGATGTATTTGGAAGCATAGGTCCAGTTCAACCGGCCTACCACGCCTTGCCGGCCACTGGAGCCCGAATACCCTCGGTTGTTGCGGTTAGCTGCGCTGCCGAAATCGAGTTCGTCGATGCCGAGGGTATAGCCCGTGCGTAACCCACTGATAAAGTTCCAGTACTCTTTGGTTTGCGTGTACAGCACCAGCCCGGAAACCTCACTTCGCCCGAAGGTATGCATGTAATTCAAGTGGCTTTCCAGCGTAATGGATTGGTAGTCGTTATGATCGCTGTAGAGCTCGGTCGCGCCGCGGGGTGCTTCCACAAAACTGCCGTCGCTGGCCAGGGTATAGTAGGGCGTTTTGGCAAACGTCCAGTTTTTCTGGTCGGTGAGCGTCTTGTCGAAAGAAGCGATTCCTTTGAGGGATAAGCCCTCGACGGGCAGTTGCTGCAGCAACTGGACGCGGCCCTTAAACGCCTGGATCAGGCGGTTGCGGTACCCGTTTTCGGGCAGGGCCTGATACGCCGGCCCGCTGGAATAGGTGCCGTTCGACCATTTGATGGGCGCCAGGTTGGGACGCGCGGACATCAGCCAGCGGAACAGTTCAGGCGCGGCCACGTTGTTCGTGCTCTCGTTCCGCCCCGAAACATCGAACGAAAGCTTGGTGGTATTGGTCACGTTGGCGTCGATATTCGACCGGAAATTGTAGCGTTTGAAAACGTTGGAGGGCACAATGCCTTCCTGGTTCAAATAGCTTAGCGACGTGGCGTACTGTACTTTGTCCGATCCTCCGTTTGCCGTAATGCCCATGTTGTACATGGGGGCCGTAGTACTTAGCACCGAAAGCCAGTCTGTATCGGGATGGGTATCCGGGCTGCTTTGGTCACGGTACTTTTGCAGATCGTCGTCGGTATACTGTGGCGCCTGCCCCTGATTGACCAGGGCCTCGTTGTAGAGCATTGCCCACTCGTACGAGCCGACATACTCGGGCGTCCGGGTGCGTTCCTGAATGCCGTAACTGGCGTTCAAAGCGATTTGCATCTTTCCGGCTACCCCGCGTTTGGTCGTCACCAGAATCACCCCGTTGCCCCCGCGGACGCCGAAAACGGCGGCACTGGCGGCGTCTTTCAGCACAGATACCGACTCGATTTCGTTGGCATTCAACTGCGCAAAATCGCGTGCGGTCCGGATGATCCCGTCGATTACGTAGAGCGGCGACGCATCGCCCGTAGTGCCAATTCCCCGGATGAAAATGTTGGATTGATCGTCGCCCGGCGAGCCCGACCGCTGGGTCGCGATGATGCCTGCGGTGCGTCCCACTAGGTTGTTGCTCAGGTTGGGGGCCGGGCTGCGGGCGATTTCTTTCTGCTCTACCTGCGAAACCGCCCCGGAGATGTCGCTCCGTTTCTGCTCGCCATACCCGACCACCACCACTTCGTCCAGTTGGGCCACGTCTTCTTCCAGTTGGACGTTGATCGTCGCCTGCCCGGAAACGGGAATTTCTTTGGAGAGGAAGCCGATGAAGGAAAACACGAGGACTTCGTTGTCGGCGGCGCTGAGTTCAAACGCGCCATTCAGGTCCGTGACGGTCCCTTTGGTCGTGCCTTTTACGGTGATGCTTACCCCCGGAATGGGTTGCCCTTCCGTGTCGGTCACCGTGCCGGTCACGGGGGTGTTCTGTCCGAAAACAGAGAAAATTGTAAATCCGAAAAGCGCCACCAGGAGACCGTATCTCCTGCGGGGCACCCGCAATAAACTGTACAGTTGTTGCATACAGGTAGGCTTTTGTAGGTTGTGATAATCGAAAAAAGAAACTAGAGTTTAGGAGGGCCGCTAACGCAAAAACTACGCTAGCACCGCATCAGAAAAGGCAAGGGAGGGTTGTTGCGGCCACAGAAACAGGGCGATTGGATGTGCCGCGCGTGTACTTCATAAGAGGAAATGTGATGGTTTAAGGTTGTTTTACTGTGCGTTGCCGCTTCTGTGTAGAGTAGAGATGCCTGCGACAGGAATTTATACCTAGTCCTGCCACTGGTTTAGCATCGGAAGCCCCTGAAGGTCAGCGCAACCGACACATCCCTAGAGCTGAAAATCCGAAGATTTTTTTACTACACTACACGGTCCGCAGCACCCGCCATAGTTTGCGAAAAGGTATCCTTTTCGTGGCGTTTCGTACGGGGAACCATTCGTCTTTCTGGGGGGAATAATCAACCAACACGTGCCCTGACACTAAATGCAGGCACTTTTCAGGTGAAAAAAGTTACTCGCCGGTCCGGCAACGCACACGCCACCTCACCGACGCGTCGCGAGGATCGTACGAGGGTAAGGGTAGACTTGTAGCCCAGGCGTGCAAAGCAACACAAAAAAATTTCAGGTAGTGCCCGTAAATCTGGTCAGACCACGTCGCGCTCGCGCCGGTGGGTCACTCATTTCTCCCCTCTTTTCTCGTAAAGTTCTTCAGGTTCACCATCCAGGTCCACGCGTTCGCGCACCACTTCCAGATGGTCGCCCCGATCCACCACTTCGTACAGCTTGCCCCGGGCATTCCGGAACGGGCGGTGCAACACCAGCATCAACTGCCCCTCGAACGTTCTGAAAAGCATGCCGTGGCCGGAATCGTGCTTGACCAGCGGATCGAGTTGTTCCCAGGGGCCTTGCAACGTCCCGGTTGTTGAACGCGCCACCGTCTGTACGTACACCCCCTTTTCGTAGCTGGACCAGAGCATGAGCAGATGCTGGTCTTTGGTCCGGAAAAGCTGGCACCCGTCGGTGACGTAATGCAGTTGGAAGTCGGAGGGCTGAATCGCAGCGTTCAACCACGGCGCATCCGAGGCCTTGAACAGATGCTGCGGGTCGCCAGCGGCCTTCGCCAGGTCGTCGGTGAGGGGAACCGCCTCGAACGTTCCGTCAATTTTTTGCAGCCATTCGTGGGCATACACCATCCAGGGCTGTCCCTCCGGATCGACGTACAGGGTACCGTCGAGGGTCATGAAATGGGCCGGCAGCAAGGGGCTGTCTTTCTTGAGTAAGGTGAAGGGCCCCTCGGGTGAGTTACTCACGGCAACGACCGTACTGCGCATCTGGTTGATTCGCCACACGTCTGGCGGGGCGGCAATCACCTTGTTTTTATTGTGCAGGGTGGTGAAGAGGTAAAATTTCCCCCGGTAGGCGTGCACTTCCGGAGCCCAGGGTCCCTCCTCAGGATTGGCCCAGGAATCTTGAGGCACGGTAAAAACCACGGTGGGCTTCTGCCAGTGCAGCAGATCTTTACTCGTGTAGACCATGATCCCCTTCTTTTTATCGCCCGTTAGCTGCGTCACGTTAGACGTATAGAGGTAGTACGTCTTCGTAGGGGCATGGGCCACGATGTACGGATCGTGCAGGGGCATCTCGGGCAAGCGCAGGGCTTGCGCGTGGCCACTTCCGCCCCCGGCCAATACCAGCGAGGAAAGGAGGCAAAGCAGCCATAGAAAATTGCCGGCAGTACGTGATGTTATTTTCAGCATCGGATCGGGTGTAGTGGAGTGATCAAGGTGGAAAGCGGCGCGCTACCGCACTACGGTGTTGGTCGTGGCGCGGCACCCTGCGGGGAATATACCCTTTTCCTGCGGTTTACGTTGCCCCCGACTTCAGCCGTCGCATGGCGTTCGAAGCGGCGGCCACCGTACACTCACGCCTTTGGGAGCAAGAATTTTCTCTGCACGCGCAACAGGGGTTTGCCTTAGCACTGACATCAAAAAAGGAGACTTTCCTTAAGAAAGCCTCCTCAATGTATGGAAAAGAATACGTTCTAAGCGTGGCCTGTACGCATCGCGGCCTGATGCCGCCCCACCGGACTATCCGACAAGGCGCCGGCCCGCTGCCGATCCGATACGGTATAGGTAAACAAGGCGGCCCCGATTTCGAAAATACCGAGAAGCACATGGGGCAGGTACACATAATCCGCAAAATCGAAGAACCAGGGGGAGGTGGCCAGGAAACCACCCGAGATGCCGTCCAGCCACAGATGCGTACGCATCGGGAGGGCCTGCACGAGTCCTAGTTCATAACGCGTAAAAATGCTGTACCCAATCGCTCCGATGCCGAGCACAACGGGAATCCAGGTTTCGTAACTGCCCCGGGCAAAATCAAAAATCCAGGGCGCGGCAATCAAGAAGGCACCGGTCATGTAATCGAGCACGCCGTGCCAGGTTGTGGGAATAAATCGCATGGTCCAAAAAGTTTAAGTTTAAAAAATTAAGAACTCAACTATCAGAAAATCAGATAATTACTCTCTTGTTTAGCACTAACGAGTTCCGCCTGCTTTCGTTACACGGGTCCAGGCACTTCTGCGAGGGTACGTTACACTTCCCTGGACTACCTTACGGAGTGGCGCCCGGTAGCGGAATTGCCCCGCAACGTCTGTTCCATCACCGCTTGTCGAACGGCAGGTCATTAGACAGGCCAGCCCGCTGCCTCACGAAAGGCTGTGTACGCATTCCGAAAGGGAAATCGATCCGTTCGTGCGGTTGCGCCGCTACGCGACTTACACAACCCCAACGCCTATTTCCTATCTCAGATCCTTTTCCGCCAGGGTCACGTTATCTTTGTAAGCAATCGCGTTAGGCAGGGGCTATTTTTTAATTGCCCAGCACGATGCTTCGTTTATTCACGATGTCCCTGTTATGAGCCAACAACCGAAGGAAGACTCCCCCCTCCGTATCCACCCCTTGTTTGCCCAGATGCCGGCGGCCATTGCGGTCGTAGAAGGTCCCCACCACCGTTTCACCATGGCCAATGCGCTGTATCAGCAACTGTTCAACCGGACGGAGGAACAACTGATCGGCCACACTCTGCGGGAGGTTTTTCCGGAAGTGGAGGGACAGGGCATCTACGAGCTTTTCGATCAGGTCTACCAGTCCGGGCAACCCTTTACGGCGGCCGAGTTTCCGGCTCAGTTTGTTCGCCACGGCACCGGCATGTCAGCGTTGGGCTACTTCAACTTCGTGGCGCAGCCCCTGCAGGAGGCCGGCGGCGACGTGTACGGCATTCTGATTCATGCCTTCGAAGTGACCGCACAGGTACACACCCGGCAACAACTGGCCCAGAATGAAGCACGCTACCGGGGGTTGTTCGAAGCCATAGACCAGGGATTTTGCCTGGTGGAAATGATCTTCGATCAGGAGGACCGCCCCCTCGACTACCGTTTTCTCGAAGTCAATCCCGTTTTCGAACAGCAGACGGGTCTGGAACAGGCCACGGGCAAAACCGCCCGGCAGCTGGTCCCGAATTTAGAACAACACTGGTTTGACCTGTACGGTCGCGTTGCCCTTACCGGCGATCCCCTCCACTTCACCAACGGCTCGGAGGCCATGGGCCGCTGGTTCGATGTGTACGCGTTTCGCCTGGGGGCTCCTGAAAACCGCCAGGTAGCCATTCTGTTCACCGACATTACCCGACGCAAGCAAGCCGAACAAGCCCTGAAGGAGAGCGAAGATCAGCTCAAATTCGCCATCGAAGCCACCGAACTGGCCACCTGGGACTACAATCCCCTGACCGACCACTTTCGGGGCAATACCCGCCTCAAAGCGTGGTTTGGCTTATCGGCCCACGACGACATTGCCCTTCCGACGGCCATTGCCGTCATCAGCCCTTCCGATCAGCCGCGCGTCACGGAAGCCATCGCCCGCGCGTTACAATACGATTCGGGAGGCTTGTACGAGATGATCTATACGATTGTCCACCCCCATACCCGGCGCGAACGAATCGTGCGGGCCAAAGGCAAAGCGTGGTTCAATGCCGACCATGTGGCCTACCGTTTTAACGGCACCTTGCAGGACATCACCCAGGAAAGGCTGGCCCAACAGGCGCTCGCCGAGCGTGAGCAGCAGCTGCGAAGTGCCCTGGAAGGAGGCCAGCTAGGCACCTACACCTACTACCCCACCACCGGCCGGTTGCGCTGGTCGGAACGCACCAAAGCCCTTTTTGGCCTTCCGCCGGAAGCGGAAATAGACTATGCGCGCTTTATGGAAGGCGTGCATCCGGAAGACCGGCCCGACACCGACGCCGCGGTGCAGCAAGCTCTGCGCCCGGAAAGCGGTGGCTTGTACGAGCACGAATACCGCACGGTGGGCCTTGGGGATGGGCAGCTTCGGTGGATACGCTCCAAAGGAAAAGTACATTTTGACCCGGACGGCAGGCCGCTGTGGTTTACGGGGATTACGCAAGACATTACCCCGCAGAAACAAGCCGAGGCCGCGCTGAAAGAGAGTGAAGAACGCTTTCGCGTCATGGCCGACAACATTCCCAACCTGGCCTGGATGGCCCGCGCCGACGGGTGGATCTTCTGGTACAACCGACGCTGGTACGACTACACCGGGACTACCCCGGCGCAGATGGAGGGCTGGGGATGGCAATCGGTACACGACCCGGCCGTGCTGCCGGACGTAATTCACCAGTGGAGCGCGTCGCTGGCCAAGGGCCAACCGTTTCAGATGGTGTTTCCGCTCAAAGGCGCCGATGGTGTCTATCGGCCGTTCCTGACCTTGATCGCACCCGTTCGGGATGAAGAAGGACGGATTGTCCGGTGGTTTGGCTCCAACACCGACATTTCCGAGCAAGAAGCGTCCCGCCAGCGACTGCAAGCCCTCAACGAAGAGCTGGCCGCCACGACCGAAGAGCTGGCGTCGGCCAATGAAGAACTTCGGGTCGCCAACGAAGAGTTAGGTCTCTCGAACGAGCAGCTCATCCGCATCAATCAGGATCTGGACAATTTCATCTACACGGCGTCGCACGACTTAAAAGCCCCCATCAGCAACATTGAAGGCCTCATGCAGGCCCTGTTGCGCCACCTGCCTGCCGACAGCCTGGCGCCCCCGCGGGTGCAACAGATTGTGGGGTTGATTCAGGATTCGGTGGAACGGTTCAAAAAGACCATTACCCACCTGACCGACGTAGTCAAGCTCCAGAAAGAATACGATCAGGAAGAAGCCCTGGTGAGCATGCCCGACATGATCCGTGAGGTATTGCTGGATCTGGAATTGATGATTCAGTCCTCGCAGGCCAACGTGACGGTGGACGTGGAGGCTTGTCCGCGGATACGTTTCTCGGAGAAAAACCTGCGCTCCCTCCTCTACAACCTCCTGTCCAATGCCCTGAAGTACCGCTCCCCGCACCGAACGCCCCTCATTTCCATCCAATGTCGTACGGAAGCCGGTTATCAGGTATTGACGGTAGCCGACAACGGTTTGGGGATGAAGCCCGAGAAACTGGGGCAGCTTTTCCGGATGTTCAAGCGTTTTCACGACCACGTAGAAGGCCAGGGCGTGGGGCTGTACATGGTGAAGAAGATGGTCGACAATGCCCGGGGTAAAATTACGGTAGAAAGCCAGGTGGATCAGGGCACTACGTTCCGCGTCTATCTTCCGGCGTAAGCGTCTGTCCGATTGTGGTGAAAGGTGCGTTAATCCCCTAATTATCTGCATGTTAAGAGAATTTATTTTTCATTCTTCTTGCAGCGGATCGGCCGAAATTTTACCTTCGGTACAGGTTAATTGCCGGTACCACTTACGCACGTTGACGGGTACCGGCCTGGTCCTCGTAGCGCTACCGCGCAGGCTCCCTCCCCGGAGACCGGCGCCTCGGTCCTGGTCGTTCCAACCAGGTTGCATTTCGCTGAAGCAGACGCCGGGTTGCCTACGCAGAAGCGTTCTTTTTCACCTTACCCTTCACGACTCCATCTTTCGAACTTGTGTTCCGACTGCCCGCGCCCAACGCTGTGATTGGTGCGCCGATGGCATCTCCGGCCGGCCAGCCCCCTGAAAAGCTACCTCTTCGTCCGACTTCCCCCTACGCCATTTTTTACCGAAGTGCTTTGTGGCACTTCTGCCCGCTACCGATGTCCGATTGCTTTCGCCTGACGTTCTATCACAACTTTCTCCGCTATGAAAACTTTTTTATGCGTTACGCTTCTGTTGAGCATCGCCTCGCAACGCAATTGCCTCCGGGCACAAACCATGCCCGCCCCTACCCTGGAGTGGGTCCAACAGTATTACGAAGGCACTAACATCGATGGCCTCGAAGTCGCCAGCTTTACCGGATTGGCGACAGACGGCGCGGGGAATGTCTACGCCGCGGGCTACATCGTGAACATTGAGGAACCCCGCGGGCAAAACATCATGCTCTACAAGCTGGCGCCGGATGGCACCGAGCTCTGGAAACGCATCTACGACGGCCCTGCGCATTACGACGATGCGGCCTTCGGGATGGTGCTGGACGACGAGAACGGAGTGCTCTACGTGACCGGATTTTCAGACCAGCGCTACCAGTATGGCGACCCCTATCCCTATGGAGGCCAGGCCACGACGCTCAAATACGATACCGCCGGCCAACTCCTGTGGGTGAAGAACTACGCAGGCCCAGGCCGGTGGGATGTGGGCACACAGATTGCCCTGGATGAAGCGGGGAACCTCTACGTAGCGGGCGAGAGCCGAACCGATTCCCTGGAAGAGCTAAGTAGCGATTACCTTCTCCTTAAATACGCACCCGACGGCACAGCGCTGTGGGTGCAGCGCTATGGCAGGGTCGGTAGCGATCCACGGCCTATAAACGACCGACCCAGTGGTTTGGTGATTGACCCCGCCGGGCGCATACACGTGACGGGCGACTCGCACGACTGGGACTACAAGCGCGTGGCGTTGACCGTTACCTACGATGCGGAGGGGAATTTCGTGCGGAGTCGGCAGTATCCAGGCCTCGTCGGACACGGCATCGGGGCGGATGCGGCCGGTGCCGTGTACCTCGCCGTTTACAGAGCCGACACCGTCTACACAATAAAGTATGGCCCAGATGGCACGGAACAGTGGGTACGTTTCTTCCGAAGCGGTTACGCAAATCCTGCCATCACGACCGACCAACAGGGCGAAGTTTACGTGGCCTGCGCTTTCCAGTCCGCCTCTGGTTCCGCACCTTCTTCGTTGCGGCTCTTCAAATACAATGCCGCCGGTGATGTCCTGTGGTCGCAGCCCTATACCCCGCCCCAGGGCAGCATCGTCCCTAAGGTCATCGTCACGACCGACGCCGCCGGCCGGGCCTACGTGGTGGCCGGGCAAATGGTACCCGTAACCTCTACCGACCTGGCGCTGCTGTCGTACGAACCGGATGGCACCTTTCGATGGGCCACTACGTACCAGAATCCTACCGAACTGGAGTTTTCTGACGCAAGTCGCGAAGTAGTCCAGCACGTGCGGGCCGACACCTCCGGGGCGCTGTACCTGATCGGCAGAAGTTTGTATGACCCGAACAGCGGACCTACGTGGGTTGCGCGCTACAGCCAGGGGACACCCGCTCCGGCAGAACCCCAGACCTTCTGGCTGGAAGACGCCTGTGCACAGATTGGTGAACGTTGGTCGCACGTGTGGGGCAGCTCGCTGGCCTCGGCGGGCTCGTTTGTCGTAAAGCGAGGGGGCTACGGCTACCAACCCAGCAACGACCCGGCCGATTACGTACGGTTCAGCCTAAACGTAACTGCAACCGCTCCGTTTTACCTGTATGCGCGTGTCCGAAGCCTGGGCGTAAACAGCAACTCGTTTTGGGTGCGCATAGACGAAGGCGACTGGGTGCTGTGGAATGGCCTTACGGTAGCGGTTACGTGTGGAGTGCACTTCCACAGGCCACCGTTACGCTGGCAGCAGGCGTCCATACCATCGACTTCGGATACCGTGAACCCCACACGCAACTCGACAAAATGTACGTCAGTACTGAGCCGGCCTTGCCCAGCGGCGTTGGGGCCTCTCCTCCTGAGTGTGGTTCCGTGCCGATGCGGGCGTTCGAGACGATCGCAGATGGGGCTGAAGGACCACTCCAGTTCTATCCCAATCCGGCACAGGACCAGCTGACCCTAGCCTCAGCAGTGGCCACGCACGTGCGACTCTACAATGTGCTGGGCGTCGAAGTGCTTTCTCATCTGGTGGAAGGGCACATGCAACTTTCGATAGGACATCTGCCCCCCGGCATCTATCTCCTAAAAGCCGACGGGCAACCTGCCCAGCGCCTCATCAAACGGTAATGCTGGCCTGATTAAAGAAAGTACTTCAGGGAAAGTAACAGTCAACCACAGCACTTGACACCAAAGCAAAAAACGCTCGATTCATATAGCCCATCGGCGTTTTCACAAGACAAATACCTTAAAATAAAGGGTAGTCCTGAAGAAGTAATGATGGGTAGAAAAGGCCGCAGCCGGGCCGTAGTTTTGGGTCGCCAAACTCAACCTACAGATCATGTTTGTTCAACATAACTGGCCAAACTGCGGCTCGACAAACCTACAGAGCCGCCTGTGCGGTCAAGAACGGGTTCATCACCTATTACGCGCTTGAAATGTAAGCGCTGTGGTCGTCAGTTCGTGCGAGGCACCCCGTCCATCACCGTCGCTACCTGCCTCTCTCTAAAGAATCTAAGCGTCGGATTGAACTGCTCCTAGCGGAACGGATCGCCTTGGAAGCAATCTGCCCCGGCGGGGAACCGCGCGTCATGCAGATTAAAGCTCATCAACGCTATCGGTATATGGACGAATTGTACAACGAGATTCCTGAGGACCTGGCTTGTTCTGTCAGCCAACAAGCCGATATACAACTCATTCAAGTGGATTTTGAAGCGGATGAACTCTGGACGGGGCCGCCCGGGCGGTTTCGTAGGTTGGAGAGCCCACCAGCAATGGTTTGGGATCGCCTTAGATCGAAATAGTCGTCAGGTAATAGGCACCGTGGCGCGGCCCTGTTCGTAGGGGACAGAAGTGTCAACGGCGCGCGAGAGGGCTATGGCAGTCATTACTACTGCGCTACCACCAACATGCTACCTTTTACACAGACGATTGGAACGCCTACAATTGGGCCGCCGATGCGGAGCCTATCCTTTTTCAAAAAGCTGACGCGACATGTCGATGCGATTAGGTTTGTGATGACACATTACAACTTTAGGACTACCGATGATTTATATATCCATAGCCTTTAACAGGCTACAGTAAAAATCAGCAAATCGTGTATTTTATTTATTGCCTCCAAGCTAGATAACAGTATCACTTTTCACGAAAAAGCTAAATGAAAAGTAATAGTCAGTTAAAGTTGTATTTGTCCCTCCATCTTTTAATATGCTCTTTGTGTAGTCGCATATGATGGCTCTTTTTAAGTTCTCTCCGAGATGATGGGCTTTCAATTGAAATGTTGCCTGATTATTTACCATCTGAATGGTATCTAACTCTAACGTACCTTTACTATGATACTGTTCATCGTAATCTCCAACTACTATATATGCCTCTTGATAATGTGGTTTTAAAAAATTTACCCTTATTGTTAAACTATCGTTGAGTTGAACGGTATCTGGAAGCTCTACTTCCGCATGATGCATTTCACTAATAATATTTCCTAGAGAATCGTATTCTACCTCATAATTCACGAGGTTAATCAAGCTGTCTGAATATCGTTTTTGCACAGTTACCCACTCCCGTTTTAAAGCAAGCGTTCCATCCGGATAGTACTCTACCTCTTCACCATCTCGGTTCTCGTGATCATAATTGCTTATACGGTGAATAGAGCCATTTTCGTAATACGATGTCAATTGTCTCTCTCGCTTTCCATCGACCATTAACACGGTTTCACTCACTTGCCCATTGGAATAATAGTGTGTTAATTGCCCATTTTTTTTGCCATCTTTATACAGAATACGCGTTTTAATAGAACCGTCAGGGTGGTAGAGTATCACTTCACCTTGTATTGTATCATCTTGATAGTAGCTTTCGCCTTTTACTGTACCATCTCTGTAATACTCTATACACTTCCCATGCATTAAAGAATCTTTCATCTCACATACATAGTGAGTCTCTCCACTTTCGTAGTTAACCTGAATCCGTTGAGGGTTCCGACTGCACGAAGTCATGACAAATATTAAGAGAAAAAGAGCGTATTTAACCATTTCTACTTGTAGTGTCTTACTGTATCAGGCTTTAATTGTGGGGTTGATCTATGGGGAGGATAAATTACAGTACTAGGCTGTGTATGCAAACTAAGCGAAAAGTTTGATGGCAGCTATAAAGATGACCGCTTCATACTTAGCGGCTCGTATCTCGTAGCCACTCGTCTGAACTTCTTAAGCCGGTTGATGCGACCACCGCGCGGAACCGCAACATTGGTTACGACTATAGACCGTTGACCAAGCGCCCCCCCCTACCATAACGCTCAGGTAGATCTCGCCAGGGGGCACCAGTACGTATTACCCAAAGGATGGCATTTAAAATCAGTCGGTGGTCACTAGAGGGCCGCCCTGTAGCTGGCTGCTGCTTTGGCAACCACTGGCTGAGTCGTGCCCACTGACGATCGGTAAGCTCGTGTCCCGGCGGGGCATCGCTTCGCTGCATTCCCCTAAGTTACACTGCTTTTGGAGTTTCCATACACGCCCTAGTTACCCCCAAAGCACCAATAAAAATCACCTCATTTGCTCATCCTCTTTTATCAAAATAATGCATCAACAATAACTTATCTTTTGAGCAACTCTGAACATACAATTTATTTAGCTTTCTATAAACGAGCATATGATCTTTACAATCTTTATCATTATGAATCGACACATTTGAAAATCTTGACTCTAACAGATATGCCCTTAAATCTTGACATTTCTTTTCTTTTAAATCAATAACCACAAACCCCTTCTATATCTATTTTTTATTGTCTAAAACATAGGTAACCAACGTATCAGAAATAAGCTTTGCAAGAGAATAACCAGAGCCCTCAAAACCTCTTATTTTATTTATCTCAAAACCTCTATCTATTAAATCTTGATAGCTAAGATCTCCGGACATTTCAAAAACACGTTGCTGTTGCCCTTCGTTATTTCCGCTTGAACAGCTACCAATTGCAAGCATGAAGGAGAAAACAACAAAAATATTAACGGTAATTCGCATATGGATTAAAAATTATGTATTGATCTCAGATTTCAACCTGCAACCAACTATTACTTAATGAACTATAGCAAAACCACAGCTTACTTTCCTAACAAGTCTGCTGCCCTACCCGGAAGACCTATTTCAAAGTCTTGCCTTCAATTCGACACATTAGCACCATTTAGAGCATGTTGGGAAATATGCTTTTGCTTACCTGCTTATGGCAAAAATCACCTCTTAACATACAAATGATAACTAAATAATATCAATCCATATATCACAGAATCTCCATCTTTAGATCCTAATTCCTCGTATTCAAACGCCGCTCCTTTAATAAAAAAATCACCTTCTTTTTCAGGAATATCATTAATAAAAGCCGTCACACTGTCAAACGTATGCAACTCGCTCAGACTATCATCAAAAATACTATCTTGCAGAAACACGCTACTATTAATATCTTTAAATATTTTTTCATCACTAATTATATTGTATTTAGCATTTCCCAAAGTACGATTTCCTATAATTAGCTTTAACCTTAAAGTATCTCCTAAACTCAAAGTATCAGGGATAGTGTCCATAGTATTCTCACCCCCCAATTTAATTTCTTTTCCAGGAACAAATAGAACACTCTTAGTTGATAGGTCGCTTTGTCGCTCACCGTTAATACCATACTTTTCATAGTCAACTAAAAGACCATCTTCAAAATATTGAACCTCTTTTATTTTATTATTAATAAAAAACTCCGCTTTTTTCAATTCCCCATATTTATAATATTTCTTTTGATTTATGGCTCCCTCCTCTGTATACAACACTGATGTACCATGTAATTCGCCATTTTTATATCTACACTCGTTTTTAATGCCGCCTGATCTATATTTAAAAACAGCATCTCCATTTTCAACACCATCTCTGTAACTAATAATGCACTCAATATTTCCATTATCATAATAATATATACTCAAACCATTTCTAACACCAGCAATTTCCTCTATTTCATATTTAACTTGCCCATTTGAATACACATCACTTACAACTTCTTTTTTCACACAAGAAGCTACTGATAAAAATATCAATATAGCAAATATCCGCATTGATTTATCATTCATGAGGCTAAACACATGAGCTATCTCTATCCTTTTTTTGACCCTATATCCAATACTCCTTGGACTTTTTGGCCATCAATTAATTTAATCTTATGGTATCTAATTCTTGATCCGATGGTGGCGGTTCATTTGTATTGGAATTCAGCAATTCATCATTACCCCAGGTCCTTTATTTTGTCAAGTACAGCTTTTCGATCTCCGTAATTTGGAATATTTTTTTAGGGTTCTTTTTGATAGCAAAATTAAATACATCAAACACCACCCTAGGCACCTCAATGATATCAGCAACTACAACTAAAAGATCAACATCATCTCCGTTTGGACCCACCATCCTAATACCATATGCAATATAAGTAACTTTCCTGGCATCATCATTTGATGATGTATTACTATTAGAATTTGCTGCACTTGATTCATTGGCAAATACATTTAAAACTGGAAAGCAATTGCTACTTTTAGTCTGACAATCAGACGGAGCTAAACCATCTGGATCAATTAATTGAATGGGGTTATTGAAAGCATAATTATACGTTGAGTGGCGTCGCATTAATTCCGCTGCTGGATCTACGGCATGCCACCTTCCCAGCTGCGCATCATAATAACGTGCGCCATAATCCATCCAGTTCAGGCCTAGTGCCTCCTGCTTTTCTTTCCCATTGTATTGGAATCGGTGATCGGGAGTACCTTGTATGTCCAGTCCGGCTAGGTTCATGCCGAAGGGATAGTAGTGATTCTCCTGCACTACCTTCTGCCAATGATGATCCACTTTGAAATCATCGAACCATACCTCTAACCCGCTCTGGTTGACCAGTCTGACCGTCACCAGTCCGCCCCGTTCCGCCACCGACTCCGCCACCAGGGGAAGCCAATCTACAGAAGACCCCTGCACCGGGATCAACCGGTAGTCCCGGCGCAGTTCCCGTCCTTCCTCATCCTGCCAGGTCCACTCCAGGTAGGCTTGTGGTACGTCGTCCGCTGTGATCTCATGCACCACTACCGGTAAAGCAAACCCGCCGTCAGAATCGAGAGGTCGGGACCCGAGCCGTCTCCCCCACTTGGGTTGGTGTGCAGGAAGAAACTGGCCAGGTACGCCAGCGCCCCCTCCCAACAGGATGCGTTCTCTTCGAGCTGGTATATCGTCTGCACCTGCATGGCGATCCGATCGCCCGCCTGCACCGGGAAGGTAAGTTCAGGACCGGCCACAATGCCCCGCTTGGGGTTTAATGCAATGACAAAGTGACCATTATAAGCAGCTACCGGACCGTCCGGCTCACCTTCTGCCCCGACTCTTTCGCACTTGCGTACCACCCCGTAATTAGTAAATTCCGGCTTCTCGCTGGCCACTTCTTCCATGGTGGCCAGGTACGCATCCGTCCCAGCGCAGAAGGCTACGCGCAAATTTCCCAGGTGATCTTTCAAGTAGTATTCATCCTACTGATCGCTAGCCAACGAAACGTTTTCATGGAAGGGAGTAGTGGGGTTAGAGAAAAGAAAAAGAGGGAAACTTAAAAAAGGCGGATGTCAAAGCGCCCCTGGGTACCATGAATCGTGTCGCAGTCTGGGCGAGCCAGGACAAATTCGAAGGTACCAGAGATTACCTTAGCTTCTAAATCAAATCGGGTGATGGTCAGCGTTCCCTCATGGTAAACTGTACTGTCCTGATCGTAAGAGCACACCAAGGGCAAATAACTTACCGACTGGCGGGCAGGGTTATGTAGACGGTAAACACCCTCTGCATACATGCTATCTGAATAGAGCGCCATAGCGGACTCTATTTCGCCCTCCCTTCGGTAAGCACTAATATTAAAAGTACCATCGGACTGATAGTAAGCGGTAAGATTTCCTTGCCCAAATCGACCTGTAGAACCCTTAGGACGCCACACTTCGCCATTGAGTAAGACGCCGAAACTATGGCGGCCTTCCTGCGTGGCTGTGGGAAGTTCTTCTTATGATTGACTGCGTTATTGAAGCGAATTTATGATTTTGAAGACAGAGCTAGTGATTATACGCTGCCGTTATAGTCATAGCTGGTGCGGTGGAATGGTTTCCTCTCACGACCCTATCTACGACCCGATATAGCAAAAAACCCGCCTCATTTGCATGAAAGCGGGTTTTTGGTGATCCCGGGAGGAGTCCGTTTCCTTACTTCAGCATATCTTATCTGTACTACAAGACTAGGCTCTACTACTCGTAAGGGCCCTTTTTCTTGATCTTTTTATCGTTGGGGTCCAGCTAGCATTCAGGTAACTCGGCGAAAAACTGTCCCGAACCTGTCCCGAACTCTCTACTTTTGGTAGTCATCTTTCCCCAACTTCTATGACGATCAACTTTTACCTCGATTCGCTCACCAAACGGCAGCGTGAACTGGCCGAAAATGCAGGCCGCCCTTTGGAGGAGGTCCCCTGTCGCGTGCTCCTCCTGGTCATGTTCGGCGGCCAGCGGCTCAAACTCCCCACGGGTCATGCCCTTGCGCCTCGCCACTGGGTACAGAACTCCGCCCGTGGCAGTCGGAAGCAACGCGTCAAGTCACAGCACTCCGAGAGTGTCAAGATCAACCTCGAACTGGACGAGATCGAACTGAAGGCCAAAGCGTATTGCAATGAACTCCGTAAAACGGGACAGCCGCTCACCAAACCGGGGCTGCAAACCTATCTTTTGCAAGAACAAAACGATCTGCTTCCTTCTTATGCCCCGGAAGTCAGCGCCGAACCTGATTTCTTTGCCTTGTTCGAGGAGTGGATCCAAGCCAATCTCTACCAGAAAGCCAAAGGCACCCTCAAGCACTACCGCACCGCCAAACACCACCTGGAAGCCTTCCAACAAGAGCGACAACGCAAGATCACTCTGCAAGGCATCGACAAGAAGTTTTACGATGAACTCGTTCGCTTTTACCTCACCAAGCAAAAGCTCTCTAACAATACGATTGGCAACCAGATCAAACAACTGAAGGTCTTTCTCAACTACCTCCTGGAACATGGTTATGCAGTGAATCCCGCATTCCAACGCTTTAAAAAGCCTTCTGCTGATACCGAAGTGGTCTTTTTAACCGAAGCCGAGTTGACGCTTCTCTACCAGACGGACTTCTCGGATCAGCCTCGCTTAGAGCATGTCCGCGACCTGTTTGTTTTCCAGTGTGAAACCGGGCTACGCTACTCGGACTTGGAAAACCTAAAGCCGGAAAATATCCAGTACGATCCGCACGGAGTCTGCCTGGCTCTGCGCTTAACGGCCATCAAGACCCGAGGACGGGTGTTGATTCCCTTGCAAAGTTTTCCCCGGGCGGTGGAAATCCTTCGCAAATATGAAGGCCACCTGCCACCACGCATTTCCAATCAGAAGATGAACGATTACCTCAAGGAGCTGGCACAACGAATCGGACTCTTGACGCCCATTCAGTTGGTTCATTTCTCCGGTAATCAGCGAAAGGAGCAAACCGTCCCCAAGTGGCAGCTGATCTCCACCCACACCGCTCGGCGCACGTTTGTCACCCTGGCGCTGGCCCGCGGCATCCGCCCGGAAGTCATCATGCAGATGACCGGCCACAAGGATATTAAAACCCTGATGCGCTACGTCAAAATCACCGAAGACATGATTTTCACGGAAACGCAACGCTGAGGCATGTCTTTTCTGGCGTGTTAGGGTAGCTTTTAAAGGTCCAACGCCGTAAGCCATCCTATGAACGCTTCTTCCACATTTCAACAGTGGCAGTCCACTTACCTGCCCTTATCCGAACACTTGTTAACGGATCCCTCGCTGGTCCGCGCTTTTACTGAAGGGTATCAGGCCCATGCCCCTGCCTCCGCCAACACGATCGAACAGAAGCGCGCCCGATTCAGCCACGAACCGGACCAATGGCTCCACTGGCTAGAGGATCGTTGGAAGGCCCGCCACAGAGAGCTCCTTGACTTAGAGCGTACCCTTCATATGCAGTGGGAAGTCGAGCATGACCAGCCACTCGAACCCCTGTTTCAGCAATGTGGCCGGGCATTTGCGGCGTGGCAACAAATCGATGCCTTGCTCACCGAGCAGATCCAAACGCGTCTCTTACAATTGGTAAAACGCCCCGGCGGCACCGACCTGATGGCACGGAATCCCGTGCAGGTATGGTGGCCCACACAGGTCTCCAATGCCCTGCGGGAAGAAATTGAACGGGGCACCCGCCGGGCCCAACAATTGAATAGTACCTGGCGCGAGCAGCACCCTTCTCCCCTCTCGGTAGACGCGCTCTTTGACCTGCGACAGACCTTGGAGATGATCCAGCAAAGGTTATCCCACCTAGTTGCCCAACGTTCTTTGCTGGATCATCTGGAAGAAACCGGCTACTGGCTGGAGCTCAATCGACAGAGAATCGAGTGGCTAGAAGCAGCGGAAGCTCCCATTAAAATCAAAGCGGACTACCACGAAGCGTTGCATTATGCCTTCCTGGCATATCACTACCTGCCGGAGGAAGCCTCCGATGCCTTTGCCGAAGTCTTGCGGGGCGGTACCTTTTCCCAGACCTTGATCTTTCAAGGCTACGCCAATCAGCTCGTGGATGTGTTCCTTCGCGCTCATCACCAAGGCTGGATCGTCGGAACGAAAGCAAAGCTTGCCCAGTGGTTATGCCACTGTTTCCGGGTGATAACCCCGGAAGGTCCTCAGCTCTTGAATCGAGCCTACGTCGAAAAAGTGCTCAGCTTTCAGAAGAGATGCACCAGGCCCTTACCCGTAGAAGGGTTACCGCTACGTATCGAAAAGTAAGGGCAGTCCTCCTCTTATCTCCTGGCAAAATGTACGCATTTGCGCCAAACCTTACTTGCAAGAGGGTATTTTGGGTCCGTTTTGGGGGGTAAGCTTGAAACTGACCTCTCCCCCCCTTTTCCTTCGCAGCAATGTCTCAAGAAAGATTAACAAGCATATGAATTACTTTCGCGTCATTGCGCACCCTGAAGGACGATTGGAACTGGCTCCCGTGCCTACCCAGGAATTGTCCGAACTCGTCAAACAAGCCGTCCGGCAAGTACTGCTGGAATACCAGGATCAAAAGGGGGCCACTGAGGAGGAATTGCTCAAGCTTCCCCAGGTGGCCGCCTTGCTGGGCGTTAGCAAACAAACCATCTACGAATGGAAGCGGCAAGGCAAACTCCCGGCCCATAAAATCGGGCGGCGGGTTTTCTTTAAAAAATCGGAAGTCGTGGCGGCCTTATCGGCTCAGTCCCGCCAGCCGCTTCGCTCACGGGTTAATCGTCGTGGGTGATGAGTCAGGAACGCACACCAGCCACCGTCAGGACATGCCAGAATCCTGCCTGCCAGCAGGCGTACACCCCTCGTACCGCCCAGCAACGCTTTTGCTGTAAAAAATGTAGCAATGCCTTTCACAATCCGGCCCATTACCGAAAAGTGCAAGAGCAACGGGCGTTCGAAGCCCCGCTTCAGCATAACCGAGAAATCATCTCCCTGCTCTACGACCGCCTTCACCAGCGTGTGGTGAGCCGGGAATTCCTCGTGCAGGCGAAATTCAACTTTGCCGTGTCGGGATTCGGCGTGAAGGACCGGGAAGGCCGACACGCCCTACACTTGTATGACTTCCTCCTGTATACAGAAGACCGAAAAACGTTTGTCCTGAAAAAATTATGAAGCACTATCAACCACCCCTTGGCTTCGAGACCGTCCCGATTGAAGAAGTAGGTACTACATTCTACAGAAGAGATGCTGGCATAAGTCAACGTGCTTTATCGGGCTTGACCTTTTTCCTTTGGCTCCTGCTATTAGCTTTGGTAGGGTGGATGCTTTGGCAGCGGTATCGAGAGAAACGGTCGTCCTCGACGTATCGCTTGACCCTCCTCTGTTTGAAAGCCCCCCATCCTAGCCTACGTTCTCATACCCTCATGAATCTGTGACCACCCACCTCATTGAGTTATAGCTCAGATAACCTTTTCCTCTGAATGGGTAGAGGGAGGCGGAGAAATTTAGCAAAGCATTATCGAGCTATACCTTTTTTCGGCAAAGGATTGCTAGCATTTTATAGAAGAGTGAAATGCCTTTTATGTCGATGCAAGGGAGAATTGCCGCATTTCGTTGCTATATCGTCCCTTGAGGGACGATATAGCAACGAAATGCTTTGTTGTACTCTAACCCTCTGAATAAGCACTAATAATAGGGTCTTATCGCACCCTATTCACAGAAGAAACACAGGAGGGCCAAAAGATCGGCTTTCTCTAAAACATCAGACAAAGGAGCTCTTCGATTGGTCTTTGCTGCTTATTGAAGCCTAGCGAACGCTTTTGAGTAAAGCAATGGAAGCGAAGTTGAGAAATATTATTTGTTGCGGTTTTCGTTGAGCAACTCCTCGATTACTCGTTTTGAGAGGCGGAAGCCAGCTTTTTCTAACTCGCCGATCAGTGAAGTTAAAGAAGGTACAAGCCCGGCTTGATGAGCCAGTTGCAGCACGCGTAAGGTGCCCATGATGGGTAATTGCAGGCGTTGAGCTTCTCGACGGCCTTTTTTCTCATCAAGAATCAGGAGAGGACTCTCCATTTCCAGCGCCAAGGCAATGGCACTCGCTTCTCCTGGATCCAGCATTCCCGCCAAAACTTGTTGTTGTGCCTTATCGTGAACCGCCGCGATTTGGAGCCAATCCGGCAAGGATTGCCCAAATTCGGCTTGTACTTCCGGGGTGGTCAGGATCGCAGAAGCCTTGTCTCCACCGTTGGTGGGAAGGAACAAATCACGCAACAGATCCAATTGGCCAATTCGGTCTAACACAATCAGGCAACTGGCATCGGCGATAATATGTAGCCTCATCTACTTGTGACGCAGCTCTTCTTCAGTATCACCGAAAATAGAAACCCCATACTGGCCGACGGTTTCCAGAAACGCACGCTTGGAAATGCCGACAAACTTGGCGGCCTGTCCCGAGGTAAGAATTGCTTTATCGTACAGGGCCGCCGCCACGGTCATCTTCGCCTCTTTCTCATTGACTTCATCGGGCAACTGGATCGTTAAGGTTTTCATGGCGCTGCAGCTAGGTTCTTACCAAATTTACGAATTTATAGGCAACTGTTAGCCACAGCACCGAGAGCTTTCGGTGGCGTTTCTCTCTTTCAATGACCTTCTACATAATGAAACAAGTCCCATCTAAACGGTTTTGCTCGCTTGTCAGACCTTCGGAGGCCATTAAAGGTTTGTAAAATTAACCGGATTCAAGCGGGGGAGACCCAAAAGAGCGAGAAACTTATTTTAAAAATGTGATCGAGGGCATGGTAGCGCAGCTTCATCATGCCCTCGCAACGGTCTGTATATGGTGTCGTGGCTGACGTTAGGAAGCCATGCACTATATACCTTGTTATAGGCAGGCTTTATTTCAACTTCATGATTCTTTAATCATTAATAGATGTTTTCTTCACTTTGGTGTAGATTGAGCAAATGAGAACCCAAGTCTTTCATCTTTCCAATCGCATTGTGATAGTTCTTCAATAAAAGGACAACCACCCATGCAAGTCTTTTGGAAGGCACAAGAAGTGCAACCATTGTTCAGAATATTATTTCTATACTTTTTGAAATAGGCATTGTTCTGCCAAATGTCAATCATTTTTTCTGTTCTTAAGTCTCCAAACCAATCAGTATTGGTCATAAAAGAACAAGGCATCATTCTTAAATTTTCATCAACAAAAGCAGAAAACCTTCCAGCATCACAACCCTCGTAAAATTCTGAATTCACATTCACATATTTTACTACTCCTGAGATACTACAACTATCAAAGCCAATTTTCAAAGCACCTTTACTTTGGTTTACTAAACCATAGAATTCTTTTAATTTTACCTTGTCTTTAAGTAACAAGGTCATGTCGGGTTTTCTTCCGATTGGTTTATAGTTCAGGAATATCAGAGAATTTATTCCTTCCAAGAATGCTGGTGGATTTCTTAACCATTCAATTGCTGTATTGATAGTTTGACTATCTGTTACAAAGTGAACATTTGCTTTTATTCCATATTCAAATAGTTTTTCAAGATGTTTTCTGAACTCGGTGTATGGTTCGTAAGCACTAATAGCAACAGAGCCGCATAATTCTTTTGTTGCTTTCAAAATGTCAGGGGTAAGCCCTCTACCATTTGTGGTGTAACATGGAACAATTCCATGTTCAACAGTAGTCTCAAGTATCCTTATAAAGTCGGGATGTTGATTTGGATTTCCACCACCCAGTGCAACTTGGAAAACATCCATTTCCTTTGCTTGCTCCATGATTAATTTGTAATCGCTAAGCAGCATGTGATTTCCTTTTGGTGTTGATTTTCTATAACAAAAAGAACAACCTTGATCACACCAATTAGTAATACTTATATCCAATAATTCTGGGCCGTGCATAGCCCAAAGAGGTTCTGGATAACCTTTTTCCTCTGCACGTACAAAATATCCAGTCTTTTTATTAAATAAAACTGAATAATGCTGCTCTGCATACTTTTTATGAACTATATTTTTGTTTTTACCAACCATCTTCTTGAGCATCGATATATAAATTACTACTTTCTATAATGAAATCATCGGTGCAAAAGAAGCATTCAGTTTCATCAGTATCACTGCTTAGTTTACCTATATAAACATTTTTGCCATTTTTTTCTGCTTCAAGAATTTTGGGTAATACTTCTTTGCCACTTTTCCAAAGCCTTTCTTCTATAAACTCTTCAAATGTGGAGTAGGCGCCAGAATAGTGTTTTTCATAATACACTCTTGCTGGTTCCATGTCATCTTTAAATGCATTGAATAAAGATTTGTATATATCTAAGAAATTTGAATCATCTTTTATTCCAATTGCTTCGATGAAGTCTTTAAAATTGAACTCACCATCACTGATTATCACAAATGAAGTTGAAGAGCTATTTGTTACGAAGTCATATCTTATTTTCATTTACTTTAATTTTTAAGCATAATTATGTCCATTACTCTGTCATACATTGTATCTGAAAATGTGAATTGGGCAATACCATAGTCACCATATGAATTGTCATCCTTTCGGTAAAGTAAACAATTGGGATTGTTCTTACTTGCTTCCATTAGTTCAACAATGTATTTGCCTTTAAGATTATATTTTCTGTAAAGGAAATGCTCCATTGATTCATATTCAAATGAATAATATTTCTCATACTCCTTGTCTACATTAATCAACTCCGAAGTTATACTGTCATACATTCTTGAAAACATATTCAGTGAATATCCATCTTTCGCACCAGTCCGTTCAATAAAAATTTCCTTTGTCAAATTCTTATTAATCAACAGCAGTGATTTATAAAAGTCATAACCTAATTTCATACGAACTGATAAATTGTTTAATTGCTTTAATCAATATTTCGTTTTTACTTTCCAATGCTTTGGTGAGATGTATTTTCCCTTGTTCAGCATGTCTGAAAAAATATTTCTCATAGGTTGATTGAATATTCCAACGGTCTTTATTAGTAAACATGTAAATCAAGAGTTCAAAAAGTTTTTCATAATACAATACATCATCTGCTTCTCTCTTTTCCAAAATGTCATCTATTTGCTTAACCAAATTTTCTTGACTTATTAATCTTGAATGTCCCCATCTGTCTGTTCCAAATTTGCTTACAAAACAATTTGCATATTGCTCTGAGTTAAGTTCTCTTAACAACTCAAAAAGAAATTCAATACTTAGGTTTTTATAGTAGGCGGTATTGTATCGGATTATGAGATTCCATATAATGGAATCACTATATCGTTCATTGTTTAACAATTTTTCCTTTAGAATTTTCTTGTCCTCTTTGGTTACCTGAGAATCTTTAAGTGAGAAAATACATTTTGAAAATACTGCTTCAAACCAAGGTTGCTTGATTAGGATTTCATGGAGTGATTTATCTAAACCTTTTCTTGATACATAAAACAGAAAGGTGCTGCACCCTTCAAGTAATGGGGATTTATCGTTAACTTGACTTTCAATAAAGGAAGCAAATTCTTCAACTGATGTTTTGAAAAGAACTTCAACTAAGTATCGTGAGATTAAAAAATCTCTAAACTCATCAAATGTAAAATTTACAACTTCGGAAGAAGTAAAAATTCCTTTCTCGTCAGTTTGAATATCTCTTTTTACAAGTATATTTTCATCCAAAAATCGGACATACATTTCTCTGTCGTTAGGGTCGGCAATAATTTTATCAAGAGGAACATTCACATAGGTCTTTTCCTGAATCATAAATCCAACAACACTTTGAATAAAATTCTTGATGTCAAAATTGCCTGATACTTTGAATTCATCATTGCTCTTTAATCGCTTGTTTATTTCCTCACTTTTTATTTCATAGTATTTTTCAAACAGTTCCTCTTTGTAAATATTTTCAATACTTTCAAGTTTCTGGTTTTGGTATGCTTCGCAAAAAATCCTTAACAGAAGAAAATTTTCTACAAGTTGTTCATGTGCCTTGTTAGAAATTCCATGATGTTCAATTTTGAAGTGATTGAAATATATGTGCAGCAGTTTTTTCTTTAAATCATCGTCTGGACGTTGACTAAGTAGTGAAGTTATTTTTTTTGTCTCCTTCTTAAATGAAGATGCCTCAAGATTGGAAAAATTCTGCTCGTAATATTCAGTTCGGCAACTAAGAACAACCTTAACAAAATCATGTTCAAGCAATTCAGAAACGAAAGTTTCTAAATTTTGGCTTAACACTTTTGAGTTATAGTTTTCATTGATGCCATCTATAACTAAAACGAAAAATTTCCTTTGTTCATGACAAAAGGATTTAAGGTTGTTTAGGAATTCCTCAAAAGTATAGTTCGGTGAGTCGGGAAAAATTCTTTGCAGTAACGACTGCCTTAAATCGTTTGCATTGACTTCTGTTCCTGTGAGAAAAGCTGTTGGTATTTCTCTTTTGAGTAAAAAGTTTTCAGAAAAATCACAAAGGAAATTTGTCTTTCCTTGTCCTGCTGTTTCTGTAATCAAAGCAACCCTTGCTCTTAGAAATTCTAAATCATCAATTCTGTCTCTGAACTTAGATTCAAATTTATATTTCTCATTTGAGCCAATTTTTATGTCTGTTATTTCTTGCCGTTTGCTAACTAAGTAATCGTGCCACTTTGAAATTAGTGCTGTGCAGTTGCTTACAGTCATTTCTCCATTCGCTGGCTTCAACTTTTCAAAATCATAATTGAATGGTGAGTGCTTTTTCTTTGCAAGGAAATTGTTAAAGTAGCGGAAATCAAGTATGCTACTTTCATAAAAACATTTCTCTGAATAGAAAACAGAATCGCACAAGTATCTCAAATCATCTTTCTGTTCTCCTGTCTCAATGAAAGTGTTTTGAAGATACTTCCCAGAGTTGATTTGTTTTTTAAGTTGTCTGTTTACTTGTGCCTTTAATGCTTGTGAAATTTTCTCAGGTGTAAGTTTCTTGCTCTCATTATCTGCAACCAAAGATTCAACAGAAGTTCTGATTGAAGTTGTGTCCGTTTTTACGGATACAACTAATGCTGTAACTTCTTCTATTGCCTTGCTAATATCAAAGATTTGGTTTTTGTAATTTTCATCAATAAATAGTTTTTTTAAAACGGTGTCAGCATTTACCTTTTCTGTGAATAGCGAGTAAAAATCTTCTAAGTCTTTTGGGGTTGGTTGAATGATTTTAGGGAATTTGTTGAAGTCGCCTTTGATTTCGTCTAGAGTCCCTTTTTTAAATAACACATATAATGTTAAGTGCTCAAAGAATATTTGGGAATGGTAAAAAGGGAACATACCATTGGAACTATCGTATTTATGGTTTTGCTCAAAATCTTCGATGGTTTCGTAGATGATTTTTACTAGCTGATTTTTGTACTTCTTCTCAGGGAATAGTATTTTTTTGAACCTGCCATAACCTTCCTCCTTAATAAATTGGTCAACACATTTAAGAGAGACATAAGTAATTATTGTAAGTGTTACCGGTTCCATTTAAGTGCGCTAGTTTTATAATTCATTGCTCTAGTGTCGTTTTTGCTTGCCTATAACGACCAGGGCGAGCCGGTCGGCCGGGGTTGTTTGCGTTTTACAACTTTCGTGCTTGGCGCAACAAACGCTCATGCTAAATAATACTAGGCTGCTGGCTGCCCGATGTTACAGCCCGTTTTTATTCATTCTATTGATTCCTATTTCCAAACCATTTATCCCAGTATTTTCAATTTCAATCAGGTCAGTTTGATTGATCAAAAAGGAATTATTTAGTTCGCCGTTACTGAAAGTGGTGCCTTTTAAAGCCTTTAAGTTCAATTTATCTCCATCAATAGTATAAGTTCCTCCTAATCTGATTTCCCGTGATGAATTTCCTAACTCCCAGGTTGAGTCAGAATAAAGTCCAAGCCAAATACCTCCTATTGGGGCTTCTCTATAAGCCGACATTACGAGTTCGTCAGTTCTTGGATTTGGAGGGAATACAAATACCTCTTGTATCAATATTAAAGTTATAACTAAAGTTATTGTTGTTAGTATGCTAAATCCAATTCGCTTCCACCACTTGTTGCTTTTTGAGAATAATGCTGTTACAAATAATGTCAATGTCACAATTATTCCTAGTACACCAACTAAAAGAATTATTAATCCAAAAAGTAACATTTCATTTTTTTAATGGGCTGTAACGAGGCACGGCTAATCACCGTGGCGAACGAAGATACGAAGTATCGAGAGTGAGACCATGGTGATTAGCCGTGCCTCGTTGCGAGGGCATGGTAGCGCAGCTTCATCATGCCCTCGCAACGGACCTGGCTATGGCAAGTGGGGGATTTTGAAACCGCTTTCTTGTTCGCCAACCGTAAGTTTAGATTAGTTGCAATTTCCTCATTTTGAGCAGTCAGCCCGCATTTGCTATAGCCGATATTGTAGCACGTCATTTTAACTTGACTATTGTTGTTCTTAAAGGTTTATGTTTGAGTTCAACATTTAGATCCTCAGTTGTTCGTTCACCTATAAGAGTGTTTTCAGTGCCATTCTGCATGTATGTTACAGTTCTGAATGGCATTCCAATAGTTGAAGGTGAAATTAGCACCTCGTTGTTCGGATAAAGGCTAAAAAAATAATTCAAAGAGTCTCGGATTTCAATATCTAGTTTTCTGTTAAAATAAGTTGGGATTGAGTTCAATTTGATTAGTTCATCAGGAATCAAGCTATCTGCAACATGTATCGACTCAAAAGTTATTGGTCGAGTTGTATTCACAGAAAATACCAGCGTATCACCAGTTCTATTCTCAACAATTAAGACGTTCGGTGGATCACAGGAAACAACTGCAATCAAGGTAACTATCAGAAGAAGTTTATTCATGGCGGTTTCCAATGTGCTACAACGAGGCACGGCTAATCACCGTGGCGAACGAAGATACGAAGTATCGAGAGTGAGACCATGGTGATTAGCCGTGCCTCGTTGCGAGGGCATGGTAGCGCAGCTTCATCATGCCCTCGCAACGGTTAGTATATGGCAAGTAGGGCAGTAGAAAGCGATAAACTTTCAAGTTTGCACTGAGCCAAAGCGTTGTATTTTGTTTTTAATTTATTCATTCTTAAAAGCCAAATCAACGATTTGGCGGTGTTTGTAAATAGAACTAAACTTTACTAAACCACTGAAGCCCTATCTGCTATATACAGTGTTGTAAGCCGTTTTTTTTATTTCCAGAATTGCCACCACTTTTTCCTTTCACGAGCTAGTTGTTCATTTGCCTTTTCCCAATTTTTCTGTTCTTGTTCAGAAGTTCCATTGTCATCATATGTTGTCCAGTGATTAAATGATTCTTCCGCAAGACCTACTTCAATCACTCTATCTTTATGCATCATTACTCCAACACCATGTTCATCGTCCCAACTACATCCTAATTCAAACCCATAATAGGCAAATCCGTCTTTCTCGCTATCCATAATGTGTAGAAACGACAGTCCTAAATGCTCTTTGTATTCTTCGATGGAATTGATTTCTGGCATTAATTCTTCATAAATTTCTTTTGTGTTTGGGTAATCTTTTAAAAGATTGTTTAAAAGTGAGTCTCTTACAATCTCAGAGTTATTAGTCAGGTATTGAATAGATTCAAATTGTGCTTGTGACAATAGATGAACATAATCAACCAATACACCAATTGTGTGAGTTTTAATTATTCCATCTGAAGGTTCTTCAGAATTTCTGGCACCATAAGCTCCATTTCTTGTTTGAAACCCCTTCCATGCAGGTAGTTTGATCCATCCGTCATGGTCTTCACCAATAATGGTATTAGGTTTTAATTCTGAAATATTCTGATTGTTCATTTTTTCAATGGCTTACAACACCTGTATAGTCACACTATTCAGGATATATCCTATATGGTTGAAGATCCAAATATCTTGAAATAAGACAAAGAATCAATTTAAAAAAGGCAACTAATCTTACTTTATTCATAATTCCAATCGATCGAGCGGACTTATAACCTGGTCCATGCCTTTGGTGGTAATATGCGTATAGATTTCTGTGGTCTTCGAACTCTCGTGCCCTAATAGGGACTGAATGTAGCGCAGATCTGTACCATTCTCCAGTAAATGGGTGGCAAAGGAATGACGGAGCGTATGCATCGTCACATGCTTCTCGATGCATGCCTGTGCAGTAGCCTTTCGCAGAATTGCGAGACAACTGCTGGCTGAATAAGCCTTTCCTGTGGCTCCTTCAAAAACCCATTTCCGTGGCTTATATGTTTTCAGATACTCCATTAAATATACTTTGATCTTCTCGGAAAGCAAAGTCATCCGGCTGGGCGCCCCCGATCTTTCTTGCCCTTCCCCCCCTTGATGTGAATCTGTTTGCGCTCCAGGTTCAGGTCTGTCAATTGCAAGCGAAGAAGCTCCCCTATCCGTAATCCTGCGCTATAGGTAAGCATGAGAATACACTTATGTTTGAGGTTATCTACACTTTGCAATAACTTCTGTGCTTCCTCTTGACTGAGAACGACGGGTAATCGCTGCTCCTTCCTGGGACGCTCAATCCGATACGCCTTTCGAGTGCCGCCCAGGACCTGCTCGTAGCGGTCCGCCGCCGCGGTAAAACTTGATGGCATTGATCGCTTGATTTTGATAGGAAATAGAAATTCCTCGTTCTTGTACCAGGTATCGCATGTAGGCCAGGATCTCTTCCTCTGTAATTTCATCAACCGGTCGTGTCTCATAGCGGTCCGCCGCCGCGGTAGTTGATGAACTCTCGAAAGAGCGCCGTATAACTTTTGATAGTACGGGGGCTGTAGCGACGTAAACTGAGTTTCTCCTCGTAGCGGGGTGGGCACTCACGTATGCCCTGCCGAACTGGCCGAGGCTTAGCCTTCTCCGGCTCCTGCGCATAGTGAAGCGGCAACTTCCATTCCTGAGACCAAGAGGCTAATTGTTCCCGCACGTGTGGGGCGTCCGCCACCGACCACCAGCGGTTGGCTGGATCCCACTGGGCGTAGGGTAACTTCTTGACGGCGGCGATGTAGTGGGGATGAAACGGGAATTGTAGTCGTAACCGCCCGTTGCTCCCCACAATTACCTGTAAAGTAGGCACCACTACTTTTGCATTTTTGCGGGTCGGAGGCGGCGGAAAGGCTTCCGGCAACACTTGCCGGAGACGAGCTCCGAAGTGTGTGTCCAGTTTTTGTAGCGTTTCCTCGCGGGCCGGCATCGTCCAACATCCCATGGAAGCATTCCAGCGAGCATAGAAGAGCGTCCGCACCAAGGCTTCATCAGCTGCATCCCGCAGCGTAGACAACCAGAACTGCTTGCCCACCTGCGTAAGCATCGCCTCCGATCGGGGTGTGGGAGCAGGAGAAGCCACCCTATGTTGCATAGATACTTCAGTCGACGATGACTCAGTTTTGGTATCTACAGCGGCCGATACGATAGTAGCTCCCCCAATGCCTGTTGTGCGGCTTTGCGGGCTTCTTCGGTTGGCGGCAGATGCCACGCCTGCAAAGTGTAACTCCAGCGGGCACCCGGGATGCGTTTTACATGCGCAATTATGGTCCAGTCTTTAGGAAATCGCACCGCCAAGCGCGGTTCCCCTCTGAAAACAATAGAAGTAATTTCAGCTTTCATCACGAGACAAATTGCGGATATATCCCGATTATGGGGTGTATCCGTAACTAATATAATCAACAGCAAATACAAGTACAGCTAAATAAAGTTAAAAAGCAAATAGTTACAGCTCTCCTGTTGTGAAAGACGGAAACTGCCACGAGGACGGCTAGATGTAAGACCGACGGCGCTATTTCAAGGCGAGGATGAAGAGTGGCACGTGAAGGCGGGTAGATAATTTGGTATGGAGACTTATCCTTGTAGTTAGATGATGCAAGCGGTTATATTACTTAGCATAAATTATCATTACATAACAAAGTAAATGTTGTAACAATTATGCCACTAATCTGTTCTTGTTATGTTCTCTAAAAACCACAAGTAGTACATGACGTGGGCGCACTTCTCTACGGAATGGTGCCAACACGAAATCAACCGGGCCGAGGTGCAAACGGCTTTATATGAGCTGGCCGATTACATCGAGATATGCACGGAATATCCGCCGCATCCTAAAGTAAGCAGGATTTGAACTGGCTGGAGCGGTCACAAATCACGCCTGAACCGGGGACCTGTCTGGTCAAACTACGCGATGGAAGAACTGGTGGCCGAGTTAGGCAGCGCTTTTCTCAGCGCTGAACTGGGTGTGTCGCCACAGCCGCGCCTGGATCATGCAGCCTATCTATCAAACTGGCTGACAATGCTGAAAGGCGACAAGAAAGCAATTTTCACAGCGGCCAGTAAAGCGAGCCAGGCAACTAGATTTTTAAGCAAAATACAGGAAACAAAAACCAGTCAAGAATTAGAAGGTGAAATCGACAATAACTTATCGTATAGGCAGAGCAATGGAAATTCACCTAAATAAGGCTTTAAGGCCACACAAGGTCAAGTTGAATGATGGCGCTTGCTTCTAGACCCTCGAACGCACGCCCGGCAACAATTACTTGAAGAGGCAATTCACTCTTTTTACACAACTCAACAAAAGGATCAATTAGGTAGTTTTCTTTATCCCCAATTGTATCAGAATCAAGGAGATTTGGAGGAAAATCGAGAATAACAATTCCTGGATAATTTCTTCCCTCTTCAAGAGATAACCGAAGTAATGCATAATGGTATGCGAGAAGAAAATGAACTTGAACAGTAGCCCCTAGTTTAACAGTCCAGTTTTGGTTTTTTACCCGGAAGCGGGAAATTCTTTCATTGATATCGAGTGATATTCCTCCATGATTCCACCTGAATCTTTCACTTATCCCGTATTTATTAATGCCTTGATTAAGTAGGTTGATATAATGATTCATCGAATCTTCGATAGAAGAACTCGCTCCTTCAAAGCTAATGTCTGATTCTAGTTCAGAATACCTAGATTCAAGATGTTGAATCTCTTTCTCAAGAGCATCAATTGAAGTATTCAAATCATCGCGGTAGTTTAGTATCGTTTTAAATCTCTCAAGTTGACGAATTCTTTCTTCAATTCGCCCTCTTTCAGCATCCAGGCGACTCACTTCTGTAGTTATAATAGCGGATACTCGATTTTGTGCAGGACGTAAGTCTCGCAATACCATATCAAGGCGTTCTTTTGTACTAGTTTCTACACGCTCCTGTTCAGTAATTTCTGCGGCAAGATTTTTGCGAAGTTCTACTAATTCGTTTTGTTCCTGCTCAAGTTGGTCTAATTCATATTGTATCCGATTGCTGGCGCTGTCTGAATTGAGGTGCTGGTGACAGAGAAAACATTCATCACTTAAATTAGACCAGGACGGTATTTTCTGATCACAAGCCGGACAGTGTGTGATTTTTAGATCAGCGAACGCATTCCCAGCTACTAATACGCGGTTTAGTTGAGTTCTTTCGCGACCGACTGCTGTAACCAAGCTCTGTATCTCATCCAACCTTTTTATAAGAACTTTTTTCTGCCCTTGTATTCTCTCCAGAGAGGTTAGAAGGGTTGATCGTTGATTGACTAGGTTTGAAAGGGCTTCATCATACTCATCAGGATTAGATGAATTTAATACAGATTCACGTTTTATCAATAAGTCTTCAACCCTTTGTTCAAGACCTAGAATCCGTCCCTCTAATGTCAGAACGTTAAGGTTCTCATCGCGATCTTCTTCAGACATCAGATCTGAAGCAATTTGATTAATAGTCTCTATAAATTGCTCTTTTCGAGCCTTTAATTTGAATAATTCGCTACGCTTGCTAATTAATTCCCCTAAAAGCGGTGAGAAAATCTTCTCTGCAAGTCCTAGAAAAAGAGTAAGTGCTGCATGTATAGTTGCTTCTGGTTGTTGAGGTGCAATCCCTGACCAAAATCTTTCTTGTCTATAAATATGACGAAGAAGTTCTCGCCAACTTAAGGTTGGCCAAGATCTTTCAGCAAAAGGATTACCTTTTGGATAATTTATGGATGGAATCTCCAGTTTGCTCAATAGAAAGGTTGAAAAGCCTTCAGAATCAAGTAAAGTATCACCCACTTTAATCTTTGTTTTTGGACCTTTATCCCATCGGCGCTCAAGCTCTATATATTCATCACTAATTTCTAATAGTGCTCCAATAGCGATGTATTTAGTTACGAGTTCTTCGTCTATAGCAGTCTCAGGTCCTCCTGTATCACCTAGGAGATAATCGAGCATTTTCAGCCAGACAGTCTTACCAGTATTGGGAGATCCAATAATTAAATTGACACCCCGCTGGAAATCAAGCTCTTCCCTTCCACCTTCAGCTAGATCTCTATAAAGTTTCTTAATTAGAATTGTTTTTGCCATTAATCTATAATTTCACCTAGAGAAAGGTCTCCAACTTCTTTTTGAAACAATTTATACACAAGCTCCTTGAGCTGATGACCATTCTTACGTCCAAGGACGCGCTTGACTTCAAGCATTCTAGCTTTTAGCTCATCAAATTCATGGAGATCAAGAAGCACTTTTGCAAGAGAAATTCCATCTGGTGTTAGGTAGAATTTATATTGATTCTTTCCTGGATCCTTCACAACGTTGATAAGAGATCGTGCCTCCATAAAGGGTATAACATGATAATATCTTTGATCCCAGGGACCATAATGATATCGAATCATTTTTGAGTCAGGCTCAGTATCTTCAATAGAGGTTGACTTGTCCAGAACTTCAGCTGCCCGTATAAAGAAGCTTGGATATCTAACGAAGAAATCTAGTTTAGCAATTTTTGTGAGTCCATCGATTCTACGTCGATTATTACTCTCTTCGGTTCCACATATGTACAATAGCAGGATGAGACGCGCTGCGTGAAATTCAACTACGTCATCAGATACCAGAGACATGCCAGTTGGCAAACGACCTACATTTCTTGCTGAAATCATACTTTTGGTCTCGTAAAGCGATGGATACATCGGTTAGTACGCATGTACATCATTCCTTGAATTGAAGCCTCAGAGACAAGCGATTTGCCAAATTTGTTACGGATTTCTTCTAATTCATTGATGCAAAGATTATAGAAGGAGAGTCCGCCTGATATCTCATTCGCATACATTTTCCCCTTTAACCGTGAGAGGACTGCCGTTACTTCATTTTCAACCTCGGTCAATTCTTTTGGTTGACTATATCTATTTGTAAGCGTGTTAAGCCGATGGGCTATGTAAAGTTCTCGGGCACTCTCGACAAAATCACCAAGACCAGCTTCTTTTAATTTAAACTCTAAGTTACTTGCTCCTGCCGCTCCTTCTTTTTGTCTAATTAGATAGTTTTTTATAACTTCTTCAAGATAATCTTGTGTTACTTTGTAGTCTGAAATGCCCTCTGGTCCAGACTTTTGCTTTACCATGAGAAGTAGATTATTATATAATTCGTCACGCTGGTCAGATAATACAGCAAAGCCAAGTGTGGAAAGAATATTCTCAAGTCGAATTAGATTTCTATCTTTTACTGCTTGAATACTTTCTTGTCTTTTGTCCCAGAAACAGCGATCTACCCACTGAGGCACAGTCGTTCCGTCAGGAGCCGAATTAATATCTGGGCATTTTGAATTAATTTTCTCTTTTATAAGAGTAAGTTCTGCTTCCCTAGCAGTACGTTGAGGGTCATCAAGAGTAAGTGTAAGTACCTCTAACTCAGAATCAACGCTGTAACTAGTCACTATCCGGAAGTAAGTTTCCTCACATCCGTTACTTCTAGCAAGTGATCGCTCTAACAATGAACTTCCTAAACCTTCCTTTCTCCTTGTAAGAACTGCAATAGAATACCGAGATGGAAGATTTTCGTGTTTCACCTGCACCATTTCTACGATTTCAATTCCACTGTTCCAAAAGAGAACTATATCATCGTGGTGTTCAAACCAAACTTCGTGAAGCGCTTCTTTATCGCATAAATCTAAACAGAAGCTTACACCGATGTGATCTTGGTAATCGAATCCTTCGCGTGCAATGCGCCCGCCTAAATCATTAGGTGAACAGATACGATATGACGGCAAATTCTGTTTATTGGTATTTGCTTTCAAATTATTTTTATTGAATGGAAATATCTGTTAGAAGCTAAAAAAGGATTACAGCAAGTCTATCTTTTTCTTCCTGGCTGGGCTTGGTATAGCGGAAAATTTCACGCATGCTAATGTTGCCGCTTATCTCCTGGGCTACGTGCACGCCATGTTTATTAGCTACTCGTTTCAGGAATGTATGGCGCAGCATGTGGGGGGTGAGGCGGATGCCGTCCCCCGTGGCGTTGGCCTGATCGCAGATGCGCCGCGCGATGCGGTAGATGTCTTTGCGCGCAATCCGGTTGCTGTACCGGGTGACAAACAGCGGCTCCTGGTCAGCCAACTCCCCTTCCCGCGACTCCAGGTAGCGATCGAGCCAGGCTTTGGCTTCGGCTGGCACGGAGACTTTTCCAGAAATCTTACTGCCCTTGCGTTTCACCTGGTGAAAGCCACGGTGATGGTACTGGCCCACGTTGAGCGCCGCCAGCTCGCTTTCCCGCAGGCCCGTGAAAAGCAAACAGTAAAAGACGGCCGTTTCCAGCAGGGCGTTCTGATCGGCGCGGGTGCAGAGGGCCAGACGCTGTTCACAAGCGATCTTGAGGCGGGTGACCTCGCGAACGGTCAACCCGTTCCAGGCAGGTTCGTCGATGGCCAGGTTCTTGACGCCCTCGAAGGGATGGCCCGTCGGCAGCGGGCGCTGGCCGTGGAGCCAGCCGCCGAAATGGCGCAATGTAGCTAGGATCCGGTTGACAGAGGTGGCCGCGAGCGGCCGGTCCCCCTCCCCTTTTCTCCGTTCCGCCGCCCCCACTTCCCGACGTGGGGCGGTGTGCAACCACTTTAAAAACGCCTTGCTCATAGAAGGCGTCCAGAAGTCCACCCGCTCGGTGCCCAGCTGATCTACAAAGAAGCGCAAGAACTTCTGGAGATCACTTTCTTTGGCGCGGCGGGTGTGCTCCGAGCCGCCCTGCACACGCACGGCCAAATAAAACTGGATCCAGGCAGAGAGGACATGTTGAGGGTCGAGCGTCTCGCCGTGGGGCGCTAACATCTTATGAGACACAGAAGTAGGCAGATTTTCGGCAGGGGTCTGAGGGCTGGGCATGGGATCCGGAGTGATTAAAGTGGAAACTGTGTCACATAAGCTACGTTATCCATCACAGTTGCATAAGGGCAATTTATTTTAACTTACCGCTTAAGGAAAAAAATTAGTTCAATGCCGTCTCTTTTAGAGAGTGGGCACGAGCTCTTGCATTTAACCATAGCACTACTCCTAGCCCTAGTGTGTAGAATATGCCGAGTATTAATCCAATCCACCAAAAAACCGGTAATGCTGTATGTAGACCTTCTTTATGCGCCCAAGATAAAGCGGCAATAGTTGGCCCATCAAATAACAGCATTGTAGGGGCCAGAAAGCCAAGCGATCGGGTGAGCCACTTATTTTCTAATTCGTCGGCTCGCTCTTCAAAAGTTCCTTCTTCTTTTTTGAAGATCTTATCATAAATATAATCACCAATTTCGCGGATACGCCGATCGTGATCAAGCCAAAGAAGGCCCGTTGCGCTGGATATAAGGGGTACCAACAAAAGCAGCTCATAAGGATGCTTTTGTTCCGATGAAAGAATTAACCCTGCAAGCGTGCTAAAGCTTAAAAGCGAAATGGTCATGAGTTGGAGCTGGGCATTACTCCGTCTTGAGATTTCTTCTCGAAGTGCAGTAAATGCTGCTACCTGTAACTCAATGGGGATGCTTGTACTGGTGCGATTCTGCATAACGATGAAGCTTACTAAAGCTTATACTCTTGAGATTTATATGAGTTTTTAAATACTTATTGTTTTAGTCGCTTACAGGATACACCGATGGCCTTTTTTGCCCCTTTCTAATTTTCTAACACCCTCTTAATAATACTCACCCTATTGATCTTTTAAAGAGAACTTAGCCATCCGAAAAGCTATCTTGTCTAATACGACTACCTCAGCTGCTACCTTTTTTATCTATAATTACTAATTACTTCTTTAGTACTACCTACTTTATTAAATAGAAAGCTTTTATGAGCCTAATTCGCTCATTTCAATCATTGATGTTGCAACAACATCAAGTGGACCGAAATCGAGAGGAACTCGATAAATCTGAAAGAAATTCTCGATTTTTCGGCTTTGCTCGGCAATCTCCCGCCAATTCTCAGCAAAATGCTTTCCAACTCGACGGGTTCCTTCTGCAGTCATGCCACCCACAACAACGACGGTTCTACCTTCATAATGAATTCGAGCAATCATTGCATAGTCAATTCCTGATGGCTCAGTTGTATACAGCGCTGTCTTTTGAATATCTTGAGGGTTTGGCACTCTAATTGCGTACCAACGCTCAACTATATGTTGGACAAGCTCAGCTTTACTCGCAAGGGTTTCTCGTACTGCCTTTAATGTATAAGCATTTGAGAAAAGGCCAATTGAAATAAAGGTTCTTCCGGCAAGATCACTCGTAAGTTCGTCAACAGCACGCTTTTTGGGCGGTTTTTCCCCGTGTTTCAGAAAAATATCGTGAACTGATTCCATTGCAGCTGAGTCACCTTCCACAGTAACTGGCCTTCCTTCTCCCCATTCAAATTCTACCGCTGGAATTGCATTTATCAACTGTTCATCCACTACACTATCACTGCTTGTTGAATCTGTATTTGTATCGACAATAGGTCGTGCTGTTGGCCCAGGGGCAGCAAAACGCGGGCAAACGAAAACTAAAGGGCCTCCTAGTGTATTGAAAAAGCTACCAAAGATTGCCTTTTCAGAACCTTCAACGCTAGAAACGTCATGTAATTTCAGTACTGCTTCTAAGGGGGCGTCAGGACCAAAATAATTTCCCCACGCTGGTTCACGCGTCTGATCAAGTGCATTTCTTGCTCGCATCGGAGCACATTTATCCCAGATCCATCCTAGAAATTTAGGAGGTTCTCGCTCTACACCATGACGAATTACTACATGATCAAATTCTTCAGGTGGGTTCTGTCCGATTGTCACCTTATAAGATCGGCCATTAAAATCTGCACTTTTGATCTCTCCAGACTTATAGGTTACTGCCTCAAGTCCGCTTATTAGACGTGAAGCAAATAAACGATTAAGAATACTACTGTTGAGATGTAAAGGATCAAAACTGGTTCCATTGAGAGTCACGTGGACCGATGATCGAAGCCTTGTTTTTATTCGGGCATCAAGGGTTGGTGCCACAAGCTTATTGTATTCTGAGGAAATAAACTCACTTGCATCACTTGCCTCTCCTGCGGTTAACGCAGCGGCTTTCTTCTCGATTGCTTGAAGACTTAGGCAGAGTTGCTCAAATTCAGTTTTAATATCCTCTGTATGACCAGCATCAGGTGCCCAATCTGGATTTACAAATTGCAGTAATTGATCATGTGAGAAGTCGCTTATACAAACTCTGACCAAGTCAACTAGCCCACCATCGCCTGTTCCTGAAATAAGAACCTTACCCTTGATTCGAGGTTGGTTTAGGGAATCGTTGTCCCAATAACTTAGCTTTGGAAGAGCTCCAACGTTTCGTTCTTGACGAAAGCCAACTGCAAGAAGCACCGCAGCGAAGGAGCCAGTGGAACCAGCTTTTCCATAAGAATTCCACCTTACCCGACGTGAACCATTACGCTGTGCTCTATCTACTTCTATATTGTTGACATTCAGACGAATTCCAACACTGTTTCTAAATCGATGCCCTCCAAATTCGCGAACCAACATTTCTCGAACTTCACCAGCCCAGTTCTCCTTCCAGTTTAATATAGGCAGTTTTGCTTGGCTCTCATAGGCAATGGGCTCTGGCCATTCGTAAATATGAGGGTGAATCCATCTTGTCTTATTCCCATATAATGTTGGGATTATTGTATCATTTTCCTCTAATAGTTCAACACTACAGCCAACACTTGCCGCTGCCAACGCAGCAGTCATGCCAGCTGGACCTGCACCGATAACACAAATTTTTGGTGGGTCACCACCGACTCCTGCAAGTCTGTTAAGACTATGTAACGCCCAAATAAGATTAAGTGCTCGAACTTGTTGGGAATATAGTGTTACTCGCTTTTCGAATGCACCAATAACATAAATTCCCGTTGCGTCAGGTACTTGCATGTGTTGTAGAACTTGCTCGGCTGTAAGACTCATTAGCAAATCATTGCAAAAAAAGTTATATAAAAAATGTAATAATAATATTAAATAGATACAATTAAATAAAATATTTTAATTGCATTCGAGATTGAATAAAAATAGATGACTAACCTGCTTAGTCAAAACGCTAGCTTCTGCCTCTGTAAAAGAGTAAGTAAGTATTCAGCCGCTAGATCTTTTTGCAAGGACTTTATATTGTTAGCCAATACCCGTTGTATTAAATACTATATGATAGTTCTACTTCACGGGTATTGAACTCTGTGGAGAAAGTGACCTGAATTTTCTATTAAGGTCAATACTGAAAAATAAGTATTTTTAAAAAACGGCAGATGTTAGATTCTCTCTCTCCTCCAAGCGTAAAAGAAAAAGCGCCCAGAAACCCCTCCTTTTTTTGACCTACCCTTACCCTGCCTTCTCAAGCTTGATGTTGAGATGCAGATCGGTCTAATAACCCTGTCAAGTATTCAACGTCCAGTAATCGAATGCTGCCGTTGACTTTTTGGACTTGCGTGGTAAGCATTGTCTTAAACTAACTAGGGCGTGTATGCAAACTCAGTCAGTCACAATCGGATCCTATCACTAAGTATCATTTCCTCGAACCAAAGAATGATTTTGCAATGCATTTTGCTCGGATTCATAACCGTATTGGGAGTTTGCATACACGCCCTAGTCTACTTTTGAAAGGTGGAGGAGTTTACTATCCCCTGTACAGGCGATGGTGAAAAACCACTGCATAAACTTGCCCCTTTTAAAAATTGCGACTCCAAGCAAAGTAGGGTAAGATCGAAATGAGGGAAGCCTTACTCCTACTGCGGGTTGTACCTCCTAAGTTACTTGCTTGTTTCAAGTGACTTGATTACAGCACGTGCCGACTGCAGCCCTGGCGAGTCGGCTACTACGGTAATGTCGCCTTTCGCTCCGGGCTTAAAACGAACAATGGCCAAGGCCAAGCCATTAAAAGTCTGGCGCTGCAAAGAAGGAAAGGCAACCATGTCGGTAGGGTCGCCATTGTCAGTGGCTATAATTTCGCCCGGCCCCCGGATGGAGAAAGACAATTCATTGTTAGCCGTAGGTACCGCAAGTCCCTGCGCATCCTGCACCTGAATGGTGACAAATGCCAGATCGTTACCATCAGGCAAGATTTGATTCCGGTCGACCAAAGCTACCAAGCTGGCGGGTGGGCCTGTGGTTCGGACAGTGTCTGCTGCCCACACCTTTCCCTGCTTATAAGCGGTTACGGTCAGTGTCCCGGGCGTATAGGTCACTTCATCCCAGCGAAGGCGATAGTCAAATTTGCCTTTTTTCTTTTTACCGAGGGATTTGCCATTGAGAAACAATTCTGCCTCGTCGCCCGAAGTAAACACATGGACCGGCGTTACTTTTCCCTGGCGATCGGGCCAGTTCCAATGCGGAAGAATGTGTGCCATGGGCAATTCCGGACGCCATCTTGACTGGTAGAGATAAAACCGGTCTTTTTTGAATCCTGCCAGATCGATGATGCCGAAGTAGGAGCTGCGCGACAAATAGTAAGGGGTAGGCTCGCCGAGATAATCCCATCCGCTCCAGACAAACCCACCGGCCACATAAGGATGTTGGTCCAGGGTAGCAAACACTTTATCGGCGGAAGAACCAAAGTCAGCCGTATAAAGCTCGTAAGCACTGACGTATCGAGTTTTAGGGTCACCTCCTGAACTATCCTTCACAGGTGCACTGTAGCCCGCCTCTACCGGAAACAGATAGGTGCCCCGGCTGCTTAAAGACGCCGCATTTTCACTACTTATGATCATTTTGTTCGGAAATTTTTCATGAAATGCCGGATAGAGCGGAGGAGTATTAATGCCTCTCAGTCCCGCATAGGCGGGCGCATTTCGAATGCCTTCGCCCTGATAATTGAGACTGAGCACATCCATAGTTTCAGGGAAGGGCATATCGGGTTTGGCATAATTCATCGAAGCCATAGCGGGTCTGGAAGGGTCTTCGTCCTTGGCAATGTCGTGCAACCGCTGCCCTACCTGTGCTCCTTCGTCGCCCGTATATTGTTCACCGACTTCATTTCCGAAACTCCACATGATTACCGACGGATGATTTTTATCTCGTCGAATCATGGCGCGAAGGTCCTGTTCGTGCCAGTCGGGAAAGATCAAATGGAAATCAAGCGGCGGCTTTTTTCTTGCCCAGACGTCGAACACCTCGTCCACCACCAGAAATCCCAGGCTATCGGTCATGGCGAGCAGTTCCGGGGCGGGTGGATTATGGGCCATGCGGATGGCATTACAACCTAACTCGCGCAGCATTTCCAGTTGGCGTTCGGCAGCTCTGACGTTGAAGGCGGCCCCCAGAGCCCCCAGGTCGTGGTGCTGATTGACCCCTTTGATGTAGATGTGCTCACCATTCACAAAAAGGCCCTTGTCCGCATTCGTCTCTATCGTTCTGATCCCGAATTTTTCTTCGTACCGATCCACCACTTCCTTCTGGCCGACCAGCGTGACCTCCACGGCGTAGCGGTGGGGCGTCTGCGTGGGCGGCGGTCCCCACAACTTGGGATTGCTCAGTTTCACAGAGGTTTTCAGATCGGTGCTTTCCCCCCGCTTCAGGGTAGCGTTTACCGGGCGAAAGGTAGCCACTGGTTTTTTGCCTTTGTTCCCGTTGGCATCCAACTCGTAGAGGGCGACCTGAAGTAACACATCCGACTGTTTTGTTGCGTCGTTGTCCACGGTCACGGTCAGCTCAACCGTCGCTTCCTTTGGGGAAACAGTGCTGGTTTGAACACGCACGCCCCAATGCCCCACGTGAATGGGATTTGTTTTGGTAAGCCACACGTTTCGGTAGATGCCGCCGCCCGGATACCACCTGGCCGAGTTAGGAGGGTTGTCCAGTCGGATGGCGAGTTGATTTTGAGCGCCTGGCTTGACATAAGGTGTCAGATCCAGCCGGAAGGCGTTGTACCCATAGGGCCACCCCCCGACTAACTGTCCGTTGAGCCATACCATCGTATAAGCCATCGCTCCATCCAGATCCAGAAAGATGCGCTTGCCGGCATCGCCGGCGGGGATGGACAGTTTTTTACGGTACCAGGCGACGCCATGACTTGGTAGGCGACCCATACTTCCGCCCACTTCTGCCCGCTCGCCTTCGTAAAAGGGCCCTGCCACCGCCCAGTCATGCGGTAGATTCAGCTGCTGCCAGGCACTATCATCAAAATCAGCTTGCGTAAATGCGAAATCCCCGCCTGGACTCCCCTCGGGCCGGACAAATCGTCGAGAAGGGTCTTTGATGAACTCATTGCCTGTTGGCAGGATCCACCTTTTGAGCACATGGTCCGCTGCTTCCAGGTCGACCGCCTCCGTAGGCATAGCATCGGCCGGTCGATCATCTCTAAAATTCTGTACTTCGGGTCGAAGGTCATAGATCAGGCCATCGGCAGTTTCGCCTGCATCGTATTTATAGAATCGCCAGTCGGCATTGATGGAGATGCGCTCTCTTGGCGGGGGTTGGTTACGCGTGGCAGCGGGTTGGGCCAGACTCGAGTGACTCATGCAGGCGACGAGTCCTAGCGCCGACAGGCACCTATTTTTCAATCGGCTGACCAAAGTTGCTTTGTTCATTTCGTTATTCAATGCTAGGCTTGAGCTTCACCTCCTGAAGCCGTGGGTGCTCCACACTTTTGGGGGAAACATCATCCGTGAGAAAAAATTAAGAAGTGCTATGATCCGGCCAGGTGTTTCATACCAAAAGGGCATAAGCCCCCTTTGGTATGAACCTCATCACGGTGTATGGAAAAAATCAATTATAACCTGGATTTTGCTCGATAGTTCCCAGAACGTTTCTTTCTATTTCAGAGTAGGGAATCGGCCATAAATTTTGGTGCTCCCCGATGTTGTAACCAGTCGGGTTATACTTTTTTGTTCTCTCTACCAGTTTCCCCATGCGGCAGAGCGTCACGACCCGGAAGTCCTCAAAATAGAGCTCCCTCAGTTGTTCGTCGAGAATGTAATCCAGGTTCATCTCCTCAAGGGTAGCGGGGGTCGCATTCGCCCTGGTGCGCAGGGCATTGATGTCATTGAGTGCCAATGCGTTCTGACCGCTTCTGACATACGCCTCTGCCCGCAGCAGGTAAGTGCCTGCCAGCCGGAACAAGTACTCGTCTTTGATGGACGTATTGGCACTGATGCTACCAAACGAGTAGTTGATCACTTTCTCTCCCAAAGCGGTTTCTTGGATCGAACCATCTGCGTTTTTCGCGTAGACCTCATCGGGGAGATCAAAATTGCGTGCGAATTTCATAACGAACGGATAAAACATCCGCAGTGTATCGGCCTCCCTGAGCCACCCGTCTTCCACAATCCACTCCCCAAAGCCGGCCGCCGCCGGATTGTCAATTCTGAAATCTCTTACAATCATGTAAGGAGCATTCCGGTAGTCGTTGGTGCCGTCTTCTCCCCAGATTTCCTCTCGAAAATGATAGCTGGGATGGACCACGCCGATGCCACGACCTCCTTTATCCTCGGTAAGGCTCAGGAAAGCGTTGACAAGCTCACCATTAGAATCGGCCACCCGACAGTTCGGATAAAACGGCAGGATAAAGCGAGGATGATCAAAGCTGTACGTGGAACCGGAGTTCTGGTAATCGTACTGCAGTACTAAAATCGACTCGGTGTTTCCACTGGATCGGTTCTGGTTGTTATGTTGAAAAAGATCCCAGTAAGGATCCCGAGGCATATTGGCATAGGTGCCGAAGCGAGTAGTCATCAGGGCCATCCCCGGGTGATCAATGACCGCAGTGGCCGCTGCCGCCGCTCCGGCGTGATCGTTCAAGGAAAGGAGTACCTCGGCCAACTGGTGCTGAGCGGCCTGCTTGCTGATCATCCCGTCTTTTACATCTTCAATATTGGGAAGTAGCCTGATGGCTTCTTCCAGGTCTATTCTGGCCTGGGCATACACCGCCTCACGCGTGGCCTGCTCGTAGTCTCTGCGGGGCGACTCTTCTTCCTCCAGCACGATCGGCACCCCTCCGAACAGGTGCGCCAGCAAGGTGTACCAGTAGGCTCGGAAGAACCGGGCTTCTCCTCGGATGGCCTGTTTGCTGTCCTCGCCGATTTCATCCGCAAGGTCTAGCCGGTTCAGGATGGTGTTGGTGTTGGCAATGCCCACATAGGCGCGGTTCCAGTAAGAACCCGACACAAAGGTGGTCGGGGTAAGAAAGGTCTGAAAGTTGTTGAACTTGGCATCGGGAAAGTCAGTGCCACCGAAGCCGAGATCGGCGAAATACATCAAGACGGTTTGGTCACCGTTCCGCCAGTACATTTCCCGTAGCAGATCATACTCAAAATTCAGCGCCTGCCGGAACTGCGCGACCGTGTTATACGAGTTCTGCGTCGTGTAAAAATCGAGTGGTTGTTCCTCCAGCCATTCATCGGCATCACAGGCACAAACGCCAATCAGGAGGAGCGTGATAAGGATATGTTTGAGTGGTTTCATAATCGTGGTGGTTAGAATGCTAAATTGAGGCCCACTGTATAACTCTTCATGGTCGGATAGGACTGAACGTCGGGAATAAAATCATAAGTCAGCCCTTGGTCGGCTTCCGGGTCGTATCCATCCCATTGGGTAAGGGTGAAAAGATTATAGCCGCTGACCCAGATTCGGGCGTTGTTAATTTTGTAACGACTCAACAAAGGGGCCGGCAGGTTGTAGGCAAGCGACAGCTCCTGCATGCGAATGAAACTACGCGAGACGTAAGGCGAGAAACCGGGTCCTAAGGCGTTGGTGTAAGCCCCCAGCTGACGGTACTTTGCATCCGGATTTTCGGGTGTCCAGTAGTCGAACTTCAGGTAGCTGCTGTTGGTCAGGTGATCCGGAATAGGGAGCTGGGCAGCCGGCTGCCCCAGGTAACGGTTCTTGCCCCCCTGAATGGAGTAAAGAAAAGCCTTCAGCTCAAAGTTTTTATACCTGAAGGTATTGATGAAGCTGACGGTGTAAGAGGGATCGCGGTAGCCCAGAATTTTACGATCCTTATCGGCCGTGTAGGTGCCGCTGTTATCCAGATCGGCAATTTTGTAGGTGCCATAGGTAAATCCGGTAGGGATGTCCCCCGCCTGGAAGTCGTCCACCTGCCACATACCGATGATTTCGTAATCATAGATGGTGTTGAGCGGCTCGCCAATGAAGAGACCACTGGCAATCAGGTCGTCTTCTTTACCGTCGCTATCGGCGTCGATGCCAAGAATGGTATTCACCTTGTTGCGGTTACGGGCGAAGTTTGCCGCCACCGACCACGAAAAGTCGCCCTTCGACACCGGATAGGCGGCCACGCTTAGCTCATGCCCCGTGTTTTGAAGTTTTCCGATGTTGGTCGGTACCGTGATCGACCCGGTACCGTTCGGATAGGTTCCGTTTACACTCGGATAGGCGATGTTGTAGAGGAGGTCTTTGGTTTGGGACGCGTAGAAGTTGTAAGAACCGGAGATGAGGCCCTGCAGAAAAGAGAAGTCGATGCCGAAGTTAGAGGCAGTCGTGGTTTCCCACTTCAGATTCTGGTTCGAGTTGGTACGAACCGCCTGACCCCGCTCTCCGGTGGCGCCGTCGCCGTAGAGATAACCGCTGGCAAGGTCGCTGGGCAACGTGAGCCCCATCGTGGCCAGGGTCTGGTACCGTCCCACGGTCCGGTTCCCGCCCTGCCCGAAGGAGTATCTCAGCTTTAAGTTGTCTACCCAGACCAGACTGCCCTTGAAAAAAGGCTCATCGCTGATGTTCCAGGCCACGGCTGCCGACGGGAAGATGGCGTATTTGTACTTGTCAGAAAAGCCGGAGAAGCCATCCCGCCGAATGGTACCGGTAAAGATGTAACGACTGTTATACGCGTATACCAATCTGCCCATTGTGTACAAACTGGTTTCGCGCCAGGCATCTGAATAGACTCTTTGCTGATCGGCCTGCCCCAGTTCCAGGCTGTTGTAGTTCAACGTCTGATCGGTGAAGAAACCGGCTGCAGCGTCGGTATTCTCGTACGTCCGCTCTTCTACCCCGTAGAGGAACGTGCCGTTGAAGGAGTGAGGGCCAAAATCACGCTTGTAGGTCACGATGTTGTCCAGTGTCATCGCGGTAGTCCAGGAATTCCGCTTGTTTCCCTGGCCCAGAAAGTTATTGGCGTAGGGATCGAAGTTAAAGTCCTTAAAGAGGGTCAGGTTGTTCGAGAAATTCACCCGGTAGCTGAGCCCCTGCACCCAGGGGACACTGACGATGGTGTAGAAGTTACCGTTCAGGTTGTAACGGGTATCTTTATCCGGATTATTGATGTACAGCAAAGGATTGATTCCTCCCAGATACACCTGTCTCCTCAAAGTTCCATCCGTATTGTACGGGTTCACCAGGGCAGGGAAGGTATTCAGCGCACCAAAGCCGGGATTGTTGCCCGAAAAATCGCTCGCGGCGAAATACGACTGGGTACCGAGCTTCAACCAATTGGTCACATCCGCATCCAGGTTAATGCGGAGGGAATGCCTCTGGTAGGTATCGTTCCTGACCAAGTTTTTCTGGTCGGTAAAGCCGTAGGAGATGAAATAGCTGGACCGGTCGCCCCGACCTCTCAGGCTGAGGTTATGGTTCTGGATGTAGGGGTGGTCATACGACAACAGGTCCCACCAATCCACGTTAGTGCCATCGACATACCCCGCAGCCACCGATTCATCCCGGAAAATGGAGACCACATCAAAGTCCGGATTTGTTTGGGTCAGGTCATCTCCCATGCGGCTTTGACTGATGTACACATCTTCCAGTTGCGTGATGAATCCTTCTCGATCGAGGCGCTTCAGCTTGTTGTTGATGAGCCGCTGCAAGGAATAAGTGCCGTTGTATTCGATGATGGGCTTGCCGAGGTTTTTAGCGGCAGATTTCGTGGTGATCAGAATGACGCCGTTGGCCCCCTGTGAACCATAGATGGCCGCGCTGCTGGCATCTTTCAGCACGTCGATCGACTCGATGTCGTTGGGGTTGATGTCGGTGAAAGCACCCCGGTAGATGATGCCATCCAACACAATAAGCGGACTGGTCGTCCCTGAGATGGAGTTCTGGCCACGAATGGAGATGGTAGGGTTATCCCCCGCTCTGGTCACCTGGCCGATATTCAGGCCGGGAATCACCCCCTTCAGACTCTGCATCACGTTGACCGGGTTCGAATTTTGCAGCGCCTGTAAATCGGCCTGCCCCACGGCCCCGGTCAGGTCCGACTTCTTCATGGTGCCGTATCCGACCACCACCACTTCTTCGAGAGCTTTGACATCTTCCTCCAGCGTAATTTCGAGAGCGGCGCGTCCGGCAACGGCAATTTCCTGAGGCAAATAGCCCACAGCACTGAACACCAACGTGGTGCCTTCACTTACGTTCAGCGTAAACCTGCCATCTACGTCGGTAATGGTCCCATTTGTCGTGCCTTTTTCCAACACGTTTACGCCTGGAATTCCCTCACCTTCGGGATCTACGACCCGCCCCGATAGGATAGCTACAGAGGATCTTACAGGACGAGTCGATACGGGCGAAAGCCCACGATGTGGTACATGAGCAAGGAACGTTGCTGCAGACTTTGGTACCAACGACTCGGTCGGTTTAATGGGCGTAGATTTAATGATGACAAACACGCCCGGTTTCAACTCTTTCAAGTCAAGATGGAAAGGATGCAAAAGGTGCTGAAGGGCTTCTTTAGGGTTCTCATAAGGGGGAAGCGTTTCTTTGGTCACCTTTCGATCTATCAGATCACTCTCGTAAAAGATCGAGATCCGATACTGTTTTTCTAATCTCTTTAATTCCTGCTCGAGTGTAAATTGTTTTTCCTGAGTTTGGAATGGATTGTGTGAGGGGGTTAGGCTCGCGAGGGATTGGGCAGACAGGCTATTGCTCAAAAAAAGGAAGGCAATAAGAATCCTGTACGCCTTCCCCCAAGGGGAAAAGGAGTCGACGTGGCACATAATAAGATAGGTTATTTTATAATTGGACTGTCACCGCAAGAAAAGCGTGTCGTTATGGTGCTGAATCTGGATACCAAAGGTCTCTTTACAGGCTTCTAATAAAAACTCTAGGTCGTCAGCCGGTATCGTTCCGCTGATGTTACGCTGGCGCAGCGTGCTGTCAATGACTACCACGGGTTGGCCGTATTTCTCTTCAATGATCTTTCCCAACTCAGCTAGTGTAACATGGTCGAAATGCAGCATGTGGTCACGCCATCTGATAAAATCTTGAGGGTTAACGGCCTGCTTTGTCAGCGCTTGTTGCTGACTGGAATACTCTACCAAATCACCGGGCTGCATCGCTACTCCCGTACCGTTGGCAAGCGCTAACTCCACATGGCCACTTTCCAGCACCACTTGCGTACGTTTCCGACGTGTATTGACGTTGAACTCTGTGCCGATTACCTGTATTTGAATATCGGGGGTCGTAACGATAAATTTCACAGGGCGACCGGCCTGTTCCTGATGACTTACCTGAAAGAAGGCTTCGCCTTCCAATGTCACGTTACGACTTGTATCATCCCGCCACAAGCGCGCATGAGATAACTGGGAGTGACTGTTTAAAGTAACGATTGAGCCATCAGGAAGAGACACCGTTTGTATCTCGCCATAGGCGGTTTCGTAACGTACAGGAGTCAGCAGAAATACCCACCCACCCAGGGTCATTAACACTAAAGTAATCGCAGCGGCTACGGCGATTGGCCAACGGATTAAGGTTCGTGTCGGGGTGGAAAGTGCATCTAACCGTTTATTCAACTGTGCCAGCTGCTGCTCTGTCTCGGCCGACGTAACTGTAGTAGTTCGCAATGCCATCCTCCGAATCGCCTTCCGTGCTTCTTGCACAGCTTCGCGCTGGTCGGGGTGTTGTGTCATCCACTGTTGCCAGAACGCTTCATCGGCAGGGGCACCATGCTGTACCCAGCGCTGGAAACGCTGGTCCATCATCAAAGCTTCAACCTGTACGTGATGATCCTCCATGAGAGTAGACTTACATTCTTAGAAGGGCAAGCCAAATTTTTTTGTACTGGTTAGAGATAAAAAAATTTTAAAAAGCAGCCATTTGCCATAGTAAACTGCCACAAAGCAAGGGGTATACGGCATTTTTACGTAGTGTTTTGATGGCTAGATGGATCAGGTTCCGTACTGATTGTTCATGGACCGCCATGATACTTGCAATTTCTTCATAACGCATCTCCTGAAAAAAGCGCATATACATAGCCTCGCGCTGACGGGGAGGCAGGTCGTCGATCCAATCGTACAATTGCCGTTGTAATGCCTCTTCACGCTGCATAGCCACCAGTCTATACTCTGCTGAAGGTTGTGTTTCTCCACCCATTTCTTGTTGATGCGAAATTTTTTGTGAACGTCGTTGACGTTGACCGGATCGAATCAATCGTCGGCGTAAGCCGCGAAATAAATAAAACCGAACGTTCTCGATGTTACGACTCAAGCCGTCCCGGTTTTTCCACAGGTCTACAAAAAGTTCTTGAATTTCATCTTTGATGGTTTCTTCCTCTGGATGAATTCGGCGTCCATACTGCATAAGCTCCTTATGGTGAGAAAGAAAGATATGGGATAGTGCGTCTCGATCACCCTGTAAAAACTGGTTCCACAACGCAGTGTCGTCTGACGGGGAGGGTAACATGGTGGTAGTAGGTTAAACGACTAGTTCGGCTTTAGCATCTTAATATAATACTTGAGGTATAATTCCCTACTCCTAAAGTGAAACTCAGTGATATATCCCTTACGACAGTATTGAATGTATCCATTCCTACTTACGGTAGAACAGGCCTGTAGCGGTTCAAGCAAAGTTGATATACATTGATTTATAAAGGAGCGTTTCCGCTGTAACTCTAACTCTTGCCAGCTACCAACGATCGGATCGCGTCTTGCTGTTTGGTCTGAGTAATCCGGTAGTAACTTTTATCATCTACCTATCTTTAAGTTATTTATCATAGAAGCCCTTATGAAAGAAATTTTACCGACCGTAGGGAGTCTGCAGGCTGCGTAGTGTAAACTCCTGACCAGCACCCCGAAGACCGTTGACGACCTCTGAATCGTTTAAAATTCTCTGGAGCCGTGAGCCAATCCGGATTGGCTTTTCGATTCTACTCATGAAACATCCCACATCATGAGCTACACTGACTTCTTCCGACTTCTGTTGCTGATTGCCCTCCTGCCCCTGACCACCCTGGCGCAGTCGCGGGTGGGGGTCAACACTCTCACGCCTCAGCATACCCTCGACGTGAACGGCAGCGTCAACATTGCGCCCGACAGCGCCTACCGCATCGAAGGGATTCCGGTCGTGCGCCTTAAGAAGGTAGAAGGTCTCCAGAACCTATTGCTGGGCCCAGCGACGGGCGTAAGTCTTACCACCGGCAGGTTTAATTTATTTATTGGAGACCATACCGGCTTGCATACCACCGAAGGGCACACCAATCTCTTTGTAGGGTTTAATGCCGGATACAGCAACACCAGCGGAAAGCGGAATCAGTTTACAGGCATGGAGTCAGGCTTCCAAACCACAACGGGCCAGGAGAACCTGTTTGTAGGATATAAAGCAGGAGCCGGCAACCAGACCGGTAATGCGAATCACGCGGTGGGCTACCTGGCGGGCTATCACAACACGGCCGATTCCAACTACTTTTCGGGCTATCAGGCGGGTTATGCCAATACCACCGGCGTACGCAATCATTTCAGTGGTTTTCAAGCCGGCTTTCAGAATACCACGGGGTACCTGAACTACTTTTCCGGCTACAGGGCAGGAGCCCGTAATACGTCAGGGAGTTACAACTTCTTTACCGGATTTGCGGCAGGAGCTGGCAATATAAGCGGTAGTCAGAATCACTTTTCCGGCTACCAGGCCGGAGTCAGCAACACCCAAGGACACCGAAATCTGTTTATCGGGATGGAGGCCGGGAGAGCCAATAAAGAAGGCGCTCAAAACGTGTTTATCGGGTTTCTGGCTGGCGCCCTAAACCAAGCCGATGACAATCACTTTGTGGGCTACCGGGCAGGGTACAGCAACCGTACCGGCGAAAAAAATTATTTTTCGGGGCATGAGGCAGGCAGCTACAACACGGAGGGCGACTGGAACCACTTCTCTGGGTATCAGGCTGGGTACCTGAACACCTCCGGAGAGGTCAATTTCTTTGTCGGCTACCAGGCCGGCTTCGCCAACACGACCGGTAGTTACAATCAATTTATAGGCTCTTCAGCCGGGTACAGCAATACCACCGGTGAGCAGAACTTCTTTGCAGGGGTAGGTGCCGGGTATGCCAACAGCTCCGGCTCTCGAAACTACTTTTCCGGGATGAGGGCAGGCATCAGAAATGTGAAGGGCGTAGCGAATCTATTTATAGGGTACGAAGCGGGGCACGACAATACTGACGGGAACGAAAACCTGTTTCTGGGCTATGAGACGGGACACGAGAACCAGGCCACTGCCAATCACTTCGTAGGAAACAGGGCCGGTAAGCTGAACACCTCCGGCGAAAAAAACCATTTCTCAGGGTATGAAGCGGGGATTAATAATACCACCGGCTCCCGCAACTTTGTGGCAGGGCATCAGGCGGGATACAACACCCGGGGCGACAACAATTTCTTTACGGGTTATCAGGCTGGTTATGCGGCCACCGGCAATTACAATCATTTCGCCGGCTATATGGCAGGCTATAATACTACTTCGGGAGAGGGCAACCATTTCGACGGTTACCGGGCCGGCTCTGCCAACACCACCGGCTCGCTCAACACCAGCATCGGCTACCAATCGGGAGCGACGAATAGCACCGGTCGGCGCAATACGTTCGTCGGTACGTACGCGGATGCTTCCCCGGGCGCTTCCAACCTGGAGAACGCCATCGCCATTGGCTACCAGGCCCGTGTGGCGGTCAGCAACCGCGCTGTGATCGGCAACACCAGCATCACCTCCATCGGGGGCTATGCGCCCTGGAGCAACTTCTCGGATGCCCGCTTCAAGCAACAGGTCGAGGCCGACGTGCCGGGGCTGGACTTCATCCGCCGCCTGCGTCCTGTCAGCTACCGGATCGACCGGGCCGCCCTGGCGCGCTTCACCCACACGGACCTCGCCCCGGAGACCACCGGCCCGGCCCGGCGCGAGACGGGGTTCATCGCCCAGGAGGTAGAAGCCGCCGCGCAGGCCATCGGCTACGACTTCAGCGGGGTGCTCCCGCCCGAAAACGACGCCGACCACTACCGCCTCAGCTACGCCTCGTTCGTGGTGCCGCTCGTGCGGGCCGTGCAGGAGCAACAGACGCAACTGACGCAGCTCCAGACCGAGCTGGCCCAACTCCGCCGGGAGAACGCCGCCCTCCGCCAGGAGGCACGCGCTGCGCAAGCCGACCCCGCCCACCTGCAGCAACTGGAAGCCCGCCTGCAAGCCCTCGAAACCCGGTTGTCTACCGCCACCCGCTAACCTTCCCACGCATGCGTTTCGTTTGTATCCCCTTGCTGTTGGTTACGCTGCCGGCCCTGGCACAACCTGCCTCCCCTGCCCTGACACTCACGGGACCACTCTCCGTCACCGACGGGGCGCACCTCTACGTTGACGGAGACTTCCTCCATGCCGAGGGGGGGGAACTGCATCACGCAGGGACCCTCTCCCTGACCGGTGATCTGCTCCAGGAAAGCGCCACGCCCCTGGTGGTAATCCCCGGACAGGTTCAGCTGGTCGGTGCAGAACGGCAGCGGATTGGCGGCACCGGCACCGGGGCGGTCACCTTTCATACGTTGGCTCTCCACAAGGCCGATACCCTCGTCTTGGACCGCGACGGCGTATCGGTGGCAGGAACCCTACGCTTTCAGCAAGGACACCTGCTGCTGGCCGAAGGGCGCGAACTTCAGTTAGGAAGGACCGGGCAGCTGGCAAATGAACAGGAAACCAGCCGGGCCCTGGGCCCCGGCACCCTGGTGGCTGTGGCGACCCTGAATGCGCCTGCAGGGGTTAATCCGGGTCATCTGGGCCTGGAATTGACCTCTACACAAGCCTTGGGGCAGACGGTGGTGCTGCGCAGCCATACCCCACAAGGCCCCGGTCAGACCGGGCTCCGACGGTATTTTCAAGTGCAGCCCACGCAGGCGTCAGACATGCAGATGGCGGTGCGTTTCTATTATCTGGAGGCCGAACTCAACCACCTCGACGAAGACCTGCTGACCGCTTATACCTCGGCCGACGGCACGGAATGGACCGCCCAGGCGGTTGCCGGACGTAGCAAGGCCGACAATTTTGTGGACGTCGAGGGACTCCAGACCCTCCAGCGGATCACACTCAGCGACGGGGCGACGCCGCTGCCGGTGGCCCTACTTTTCTTCCGAGCTACCCCCACCCCCGAGCGCCGTGTGGACCTCACCTGGGCCACGTCCAGCGAACAGCATAACGCTTACTTCACCGTAGAACGAAGCCGGTCCGGGACCTGGTTTGAGGGAGTGGCTTCGGTCGACGGTGCCGGTACCTCACACCAACGCCAGGCGTATGCTATCCAGGACCGGCACCCGTATGTGGGTACCTCCTATTATCGCCTTCGGCAAACCGATCACGATGGCACTGACCATTTCTCCCCGATCGCAGTGGTCGAGATTCCTTCGGAGGGCCCGTATGCTTACCTGTACCCGACCTTCCTGCGCACGCCAGGCCCCGTATATATCCGTGGACTCGATCCGGGTCACTACCGGTTGGTCTTGTACGATGTACGCGGGGTGGCCGTCACCACGGTAGACCACACCATGCCCGAACAGGGGGCAGCCCCCTGGGAAGTTCAGCTGCCCGCCTTGGTAGCAGGTACGTATACGTATCGCCTCCACAGACAAGACCAAGCCGTTTTGACCGGCAAGCTGGTCGTGCACTAATCCCCAAGCGGCACCGCCTTGGGTTTTAGCATACATAACGCACAACTGGACTTACTACCGTTCAGGGGAGCGGGGTTTCAGGCACCCGTGGGACAAGCCTGAAGCTAATCAGGAAAACGGACGTGTGCTGGACGACACTGCCAACGCATGGCCCCGCACCGACGTGGGGCGGCCCATGCTGACCTTTCGAATTGTCCTACGTAAAAGGTGCCGTGCAGGAAGCCCCGCGTGAACCTAACCTCCATGCGGGCCGGCGTACTAAATGGCAGCGGTCGGCCGCTATACCTAACCACATGGCTGGGTTGAGCGAACCGAAACGTAATCGGATAGGCTTTGATGGACAGCCTCGAAGCGGCTGATGGCTGATACGAGCGTGTCAGCCTAGCATGTCTTTAAGAGCCATCTGTCCAGCTTCTAGTAGAATAGTAAGACCGTCTTTTGGAAACGTTTATACTTTAAAGGCCCTTATACAACAGCATGACTTTTTCGACTACCCTCACGCCCATATTAGAAGTGTGAACCTCATGCGAATCTGAAGTTTCAATCGGTCAAAATCGGAAATGTCATCGCATAGAAGTGCAGTGCCCTTCCTGGCTGGCCGAATAAACACGCATACCAGGTTAGGTCAAGGAGGTGATTGAATCTAGACTTGCGTATTGCCTATTTTAAGACAACATGTAAAAGAAATGACAGCCAAACGCTTCAAAAGCACTTGCCAAGGACTTCTAAAGTGCTGGCCCAGCTGTTCGCAAGGCCTTTGAAGCTTGTAAAACCATATTAGTAATACAGGGATGGTTCTCCTGAAACTTTTTTATGTTGCGCACGCTGAGCCCGCCATAGAGGTCTGTATCGCCAAACGGCCCGCCTGGTACACCCCCATGTCCAAAGTTTCAGGAGCTCATGGTAAGGCTTCTTGCCCCTTCTGTTCCGGTTCGGTCCACCAATCCCCTTAACAGCGGGGCGGTGCTAAAGCCCAGTGATCATGGTCAAGCTAGACGCTCGGCGGCAGGTTACCCCGCCATGATTATCATGGACAAAATAGTAAGCTAAATTTACGATCTACCGAATGCCTTGTCTATGGATAGAACCCCTATGCAGATCATCTGACCAATGAGGCAGAATGCTTTCGACATACAACGCCTCTGCCACCCGAACGCGATCGCTTCTCCTGATACTAGGAGGTGGCATCCTCTACCTGCTGGGGTTTATCAAGCTGGTGGCGTTCTTTGTCCCTCCGGTTGGGCTGGGGTTTCTCCTCTTACTGCTCATTTTTCCCTGGGCCCGTTTTCTTCATACCAGCCTGCATGAGCTGGGGCATCTACTGGTCGGAAAGGCCGTCGGCTTTCGTTTCATTGACCTCATGGTCGGCCCTATTATGTGGAGGCGCACTACGAAGGGGCTACGCGTGCAGTGCTACTACAATCCTCTGGGTGACCAGGCGGGCTTCGTCTCCAAGCTGCCCGGTCGCGCACCCGCTAGCCGAAAGAGCATGATTCTCTACATCCTAGGCGGTCCCTTAGGGGTTTTCTAACGGCCCTCGGGCTCTGGGGGCACTCCGAACTCAGGCAGGCGCATCAACTCCTCCTCGCCTTACTTCTGGGCCTGAGCGCGCTCACCCGCGTCCTCCTTGAGCTACTCAATGGTGTCCTATCGGAACGCCGGAATCTTTGCTACTGATAGTGCCCTGCTTCATCAGTTGATCCGCCATCACCCGATGACCGAGTACCTACTCCTGCACATGAACTTCGTGGGCCGTTATTACCAAGGGCTACGTCCTGCCCAATGGGATGCCGTTACCCTCGCCCGTCTTTGCCAGCCACAGGATCCTCCCTCGCCTTTCTTTGCGGTGAGTGAAGCGGCCTTGCGTTACGCACATCTACTTGACCAAGGAACTATATCCCAGGCCGATGTGTATCGACAAAAATTTTTAGTCCAACTCGAGTCCATACCCTTTTTCTACCAGCATGGTTTGTGGATAGAAGCCGCCTATTTTGAAGCCCGCTATGTCCGCAACCCGCGCCAAGCACGGGTCTACCTGCAAAAAGCACGATTCCGCCTGATGGATCAGCAAGACACGTTTGCGCCCGAAGCGGCCATCGCGTGGGCAGAAGGGAATTATGAGCAAGCCGCCGCGAAAGCTCGACAAGCGATCGCCGCCACTTACCAGCATCTTTGCCTAGGTGAGGAGATAGCGGCCCAGCAAGCATTAAAGTTCCTTTTATAGGAATGCGAGCAAAGGCTAGCGGAGAGCCACGCTCTTCAGCGGTAAGTATACTTCTTAAAGAACTCAAGGGCAGGCAAAATTTATGTTGCCGAGGGGAAGGCAGCTAATTCGCTCTCCGAGAGGAATGATCCATTGGTCGAAAAGCCAGAAAAAAAGCGCAGCAAGTTGAGCGCACATCCATTAGATCTACCAATGCTCTTGGAAACTGTCCCGAACTTTGTCCCGAACCAAGAAAAAACCCGCCTCATTTGCATGAAAGCGGGTTTTTGGTGATCCCGGGAGGACTCGAACCTCCAACCTTCAGAACCGGAATCTGACATTCTATCCAATTGAACTACGGGACCGTTTCGAATTGGGAGTGCAAATATAGGTGGCGGGCTGACGCATTTGCAAACGGCGGCTCCTTTTTTTACAAGGAAGGGCAGGCATTGGTACAAAGGGCGCAGTGGTAGGCCAAAGAATATTCTGTAAAATCGGAGGGATGATTTCGTTGTTGGTTGTTGAAGAAAGGTTTACTTTTGCGCCCGTTTGCTTACGCACCAATCTGCAATGAACGAGACTAAAACCTTTCCCCTCGCCGACCGGATTGCTAATCTGGAAGAGTCACAGACCATCGGCATGGCCCAGAAAGCCCGCGAATTGGCTTCTCAGGGTATCCACGTCATCAGCCTTAGCCTGGGCGAACCTGATTTTCAGACCCCAGACCACATTAAGGAAGCCGCCAAAAAGGCGCTTGACGACGGTTATACACGCTATTCGCCGGTTCCGGGGTATCCCGAGCTGCGCAAAGCGATTGTCAACAAGCTGAAACGGGATAATGGCCTCGACTATAAACCGGAAAATATCGTGGTGTCGACTGGTGCGAAGCAGTCGCTCTTCAACGTTGTTATGTCGCTGGTGAATCCGGGCGATGAAGTGGTCATCTTTACGCCTTACTGGGTGAGCTACCTGGCCATGGTGCAACTGGCCGAAGGAAAAGCCGTGGAAGTGAGCGGTTCGCTGGAAAATCAGTTTAAGGTGACGCCGGAGCAACTGGAAGAGGCCATTACGTCCAAAACCCGCCTGATCATGTTCTCGTCGCCCTGCAACCCGACAGGATCGGTGTTTACGCGCGACGAACTGAAGGCGCTGGCCGACGTTGTGGCCCGTCATGAAGATGTGTTTGTGATCTCCGACGAGATTTACGAGTACATCAACTTCTCGGGGAACCACGCCAGCATTGCCGAATTCGAAGAAATTAAAGACCGCGTGATCGTGGTGAACGGCTTTGCCAAAGGGTTTGCCATGACCGGCTGGCGCCTGGGCTACATCGCGGCCCCCACGTGGTTGGCCAAAGCCTGCGACAAATACCAGGGTCAGGTGACTTCGGGTGCAAACTCGATGGCACAGCGGGCGGGTATCGTGGCGCTGGAAGGCGACATGCAAGCCACCAAACAGATGGCCGAAGCCTACAAACGGCGGCGTGATCTGGTGCTGGAACTGTTGAAAGACGTGCCGGGCGTGAAGACCTACCTGCCGGAAGGTGCCTTCTACCTGTTCCCCGACATCAGCGCATTTTTCGGGAAGCGCAACGGCGACCAGGTGATTCGGAATGCCGACGATATGTCGATGTACCTGCTGAACGAGGCGCACGTGTCGACCGTGCCAGGCGAAGCGTTCGGGAATCCGAACTGCATCCGGATGTCGTTTGCGGCTTCGGACGAAGATTTGCGGGAAGCCATGCGGCGGATTCGCGAAGCGCTCGGCAAACTGAGCTAGTACGCGTCTCTCCTTTTCGGAAATAATTGTGTAGAATAGCGACGGACCCATCCGTCGCTATTATTTTTACAGCCCCTTCGTAATCAGCCTCCTCCGGGGTGACCTCGACCGGGATCTGCAACGCTAACTGTATCTTCTGTATGCCCTACACTTCTCTCCGTGATGTCTTCGATGCCTTCCGTAACCTGAAGGTGTTGATCATCGGGGATGTGATGGTGGATTCGTACCTCTGGGGAAAGGTGGACCGGATTTCGCCTGAAGCGCCCGTTCCCATCATCAGCGTCAAGCAACGAGAGAAACGCCTCGGCGGTGCCGGCAACGTCGCGCTGAATGTACAGGCCCTTGGGGCAACCCCGATGCTGGCCTCGGTCATAGGCGAAGATGCCGACGGCGACGAACTGGTTCAGTTGCTGTCGCAACAGCAGCTCACCACCGAAGCCATTGCGCGCAGTGCTTCGCGGATTACGACCATCAAACACCGCATCATCTCAGGTTCGCACCACATGCTCCGGATCGATTCGGAAGACGATTCGCCCCTGCCTCCGGAAGACCGGCAGCGGTTGCTGGACATTATCCTCGCACAACTTCCTCATTGCCACGTGGTGATTTTCGAAGACTACGACAAGGGCGTGCTGGGCGAAGAACTGATTCAGGAGGTTATTGCGGCAGCACGGCGGCTAGCCATCCCGACGGTGGTCGATCCGAAAAAACGCAACTTCCGGGCGTACCGGCAGGCGACGCTGTTCAAGCCTAACCTGAAAGAACTGCGCGAGGGCATGCACCTGGACCTGCATCCGCAGCGCCCCGAGAGCCTGGCGGCGGCCGTGGCACAGCTACAAGAGCAAATGGACCTGGAGGGCGTTTTGCTCACCCTTTCAGAGCATGGCATGTACCTGCAAACGCATCAGGAACACCACCGGGTCCCGGCGCACCTGCGGACCATTGCCGACGTGTCGGGGGCGGGCGATACGGTCGTGAGTGTGGCGGCGGTCTGCCTGGCGCTGGCCTTGCCGGGACGCCTGCTGCTCGAACTTGCCAACCTGGCCGGAGGGCTGGTCTGCGAGGCGGTAGGCGTGGTGCCCATTGCGCAGCAGCAGTTCCTTGCGGAGGCAGAACGCAACCAGTTATTCCGCCACTATTCCTCTTCTCAACACAGTACGGCAACGCATGGGCATTGAGCAGCTGAACCGACGCCTCTACAGCAGTCGCGATTTTGTAGCCGATTTTCTACGCTACCTGACCATTCTGAACGTTACCGGAGCGCTGCTGTTGCTGACGTACCGGTACGGCTTTGCCCTCAGCGGAGTCGAAAGCATCGCCCTGCTGCGCGGCTTCGACATCATCTTCACCATGTTCGTGGTGATCTACCTCGTGCGGGTATTTTACGCTTTCGAGCGGGCTGCGTTTATCCGCGAAACGTGGTTTGAGTGCATTCTGGTGTCTATTCTGTCCGTCGGGGGACTTATTAAATTCGTCACGGGCGACCGCGTGCTGGAGATTTTGCTCTGGACTTTCAACATCTCGCAGTCGGACCGGACGTACCAGCTGGTCATTTCTCTGTTCATTCTGCTGCTGAGCAGCTTCGAACTGACCAAGGCCTCGCTCCAGATTTCGAACATTCAGATCAAACCCGCCACGCTGTTCATCGCCAGCTTTCTGCTGCTGATTTCGCTGGGCACAGGTCTGCTGATGTTGCCCAACATGACGACCGCCCCCGGCAGCATGCCGTTTCTCGACGCCTTTTTTACGGCCACCAGTGCCGCCTGCGTAACGGGGCTGATCGTCGTCGATACGGCCACTTACTTTACGCTGAAAGGCCAGTGGATCATCATGGGACTGATTCAACTCGGGGGAATCGGGATTGTGACGTTCGCGACGTTTTTTGCGGGACTGCTCACGCAACAGGTGGGGCTGAAACATCAGTCCATCATCCGTGAGCACCTCAGCAGCGAAACCTTGTTCGAAGCCAAAGGGCTGTTGCGGCGCGTCGTGACCATCACGCTCCTGATCGAATTTCTGGGCTTCGTGCTGATCTTTCTGACCTGGGGTGAAGAGGTAGAATTTGCTTCCGGTCGGCAAAAGATCTTTTTCTCGCTTTTTCACTCCATCTCGGCCTTCTGTAACGCCGGGTTCAGCCTCTTCTCCAACGGCCTCTACGAACTTCCCGTGCGCAATGCGTACGTCCTGCACGTGATCATCGCGGGCATCATCATTCTGGGCGGACTGGGCTTCAACGTCATCAACGACCTGTTCTCGATCCGCGCCCTGCGCGAACGCCTGGAAAAGCCCTGGAAAGACTGGACGCTGGGCACCAAGCTGGCGCTGTACGTATCGCTCGCGCTGATTCTGGTGGGCACGGTGCTGTTTATGGCCCTGGAGCGCAACCACCTGCTGGCCGACCACGCCCTGGTGCCGGCGCTGATTACGTCGTTCTTCCAGTCGGTGACGACTCGCACGGCGGGGTTCAACACGGTCGATATGGCCGCGCTGTCCGAAGCAACGGTGATTATGTTTCTGGCGCTGATGTTCATCGGAGCCAGTCCCGGCTCGACGGGCGGCGGCATCAAGACCAACACGTTTTTTCTGATTACCGCCTCGGCCCTGTCGACCATCCGCACACGCACGGCCGTGGAGGTGGCGGGGCGCACCATTCCGAGCGAACTGCTGGCCAAAGCCTTTTCGGTCTTCGCGTTCGGCATCGCCTACAACCTGCTGGGCATCTTTCTGCTGACCATCACCGAACGGGGCAAACCCCTCATCGCCATCATGTTCGAACAGGTTTCGGCCTTCGCGACGGTTGGGCTCAGCATGGGCATCACCAGTTCGCTTTCGCCGCTGGGCAAGCTCATCATCATCTCCTCGATGTTCATCGGACGGGTCGGCACCATTACGCTGGCGCTGGCCGTCAGCAGCCGGGTGGCCAATTCGCAGTACCGCTACCCGACCGGCTACGTTATGGTGGGCTAGATTGACCGGGATGCTCCTGGCATCCAAAATACTCCGGGGTTTTCGAGGCGGCTATCCATGAACAGGGCCAGAGCATGCTGCGCCATTCCGGCCTCTTACCCTCTTCTGGATTTTTTCCCCGAGGTTTGGCAAACCACTGGGGCGGGGGTACGTTTGTAAGATAAACTATTAGCCTATCTTATGTGTAAGTACCGTTTTCTGACTTTTGCTCCCCTCCTCGCGCTGCTGATTTTTGGTGCCTGTGCCAACGAAGACCGCAGCCGCAACACCGAACAAGATGAAATGGTCGTTTCGTCGGCGATCGAGGACGAAAGCACCGCCGCCGGCCCTGTCACCATTACCGTACGCGCCATCGGCAACAACATGGCCGAAATGGATTACGACCAGGAAGAGATTACCGTGCCGGCGGGTGCGGAAGTAACCGTTACGCTCGTCAACGAAGCCACCGATGCGTCGATGGTGCACAACATTGTGTTTGTAGAGAAAGGAAAGATGGAAGGCATTGCCCGGGCGGGCATTCAGGCCGGCCAGGAAAACGATTGGGTGCCTGACAATCCGGTGGTAATCGCCCACACCAAGCTGGCCAAACCCGGCGAATCGGTCACCGTTACGTTTACCGCGCCTGCCGCCGGCGAGTACGAATTTGTCTGTACCTACCCAGGGCACTGGCAGAAGATGAACGGCAAATTCATCGTAAAAGGCAACGCATAAGCGCGGCTTTTGCTGATTTATGGCCTGGCCGCAAGGCCAGGTTCTCTTACCTAATTTCCTACTTTATGAAAATCGCCATCCTTTCGCGGAACGCCAGCTTGTACTCTACTCGCCGTTTGGTCGAAGCTGCGCGCAAACGCGGTCACCACGCCGAAATCATCGATCACCTGAAGTGTGACCTGATTGCCGAGCAGAAAAATCCTACCATCTACTACCGGGGGCGTTACCTGAACGACTTCGACGCCGTTATTCCGCGCATCGGGGCCTCGGTTACGTTCTACGGCTCGGCGGTGGTGCGTCAGTTCGAAATGATGAAGGTTTTCACGGCGGTAGAATCGCAGGCGTTGATCCGCTCGCGCGACAAACTTCGCAGCTTGCAGATCCTTTCGCGTGCGGGGCTGGGCCTGCCCAAGACGGTTTTCACCAACTATTCGAAAGACGTCGATCACATCATCGAGCAGGTGGGCGGTGCACCGCTGATCATCAAACTGCTGGAAGGCACCCAAGGGCTGGGCGTAGTACTGGCCGATAACCAGAAAGCCGCCAAATCGGTCATTGAAGCATTCAACGGCCTGAAGGCGCGGATCATCGTACAAGAATTCATCAAAGAAGCAAAAGGGGCCGACATCCGTGCGTTTGTGGTCGACGGCGAAGTGGTAGGCGCGATGAAGCGCCAGGCGAAAGAAGGCGAATTCCGCTCTAACCTACACCGCGGGGGCTCGGCGGAAGTCATCAAACTCTCGCGTGCCGAAAAGAGCGCGGCCATTAAAGCAGCGTCGGCCATGGGGCTGGGCGTCGCCGGGGTGGACATGTTGCAGTCGGCGCGAGGCCCGCTTATCCTCGAAGTCAATTCGTCGCCCGGTCTGGAAGGCATCGAAAAGGCGACCGGCGTGGACGTTGCCGGTAAAATAGTGGAGTACCTAGAGCGCAACCGTGCGAAACACAAAAAGAAGAGCCAGAAGGACAAAGTGAACGCCTAAACTGGCTTTTTGCGACCGAATGACCTCATGTAAGGTCCAGCATCAGATTGTGGTCACTCTAGTCTATCTGCCTGATTGCAAGGCAGTTCCACAACAAATTCACCTCCGACAGAATCGTCTTTTTTTTCTACGAACCAGGAGAAACAGACGATTTATCCATTTCTGCCGTAGGTACCCGTTATTTTTTTGATTTTCAATTACTTCCCGCCTTTCCTGGGCAGTAGGGACATCCATCGCTTCGTTCGTATATTTAACATTATATAAACCAAGAAGCGGTGTTATGAAGACTTACAAGAAGATTTTCGCTTTTCTGGGAATACGTCTTACCATGCTGGCGCTGTGTGGGTGCACCCCCGAACTGACGCACATCTACCCGGGTGCCCCGAATCTTTACCTACTTCAGACGCAACAAAGCAGCCTGCTTACGCACGAACAACTGGCCGAAAAATGGCCGGATCTGGTCAGCTCGCTCAACTACGACATCGACCTGTACCGCATCACCTACCGCACCACCAACACCCAAGGCGATTCAGTTACGTCGTCGGCAGCCATTCTGGTCCCTCGCGCGAGTCGCGACCATCCGGTACTGATTTTTCAGGCCCCGCTGAACGGCAACGACCTGGAATCCCCCTCGCATTTCAAGCCGGGCACTTCGGCACGCATTGCGGAAGTGATGGCGTCTAACGGGTTTATCACAGTCATTCCAGACGTTTCGGTCACGTCGCTGGCCTACCACCACGCCACCACATCGGCGACCCACATGCTCCACCTGCTGCGCGCCACTCAGGAGTTTTGCTACAAAATGCAGATGCCACACAGCGATCGGCTGTTTTTGGCAGGATACGACGCCGGCGCGTACGCGACGCTGGCTACCCTGAAACTTCTGGAACAACAAGACGAAGAAGAATTTGAGTGGCAGCTTATCGCGTCGTCCGTGGGGGGTGGCGCCTACGATCTGCTCGGCACAATGCAGAGCCACCTCCAGGATACCACCCGCCCACTGATAAGCCCCGCGCGACTGGCCCTGCAATGGGTTAGCTACAACGCCCTCTATACGTGGGAGCGCGCTCCCGAAACGGTATTTCAAGAACCGTACGCCCAACGGATTACGGCGGGGCTGTTCGACGGTACGCAGGCCCTGGACGCCATCGAGGCCCAACTCACACCCCACGTGAATGCGTTACTCACGCCTCAGTTTCTGGCCGACTTTCAGGGCAACGGCGAGCCTGTGTTCAAGCAGGCGTTGCGCGATCAGAGTCAGCACCGGTGGCTACCGCAAACGCGGTTGCGCCTTTACCACGGCACCGCCGATCAGGTGGCTCCGTCGTCCAATGCCGAAGCCCTGTATAACCACGCGCAAACGCAGGGCGCCACGTCCGTGTCGTTTGTGCCGTTTGCAGACAGCACCCACGCGTCGGCCTACGCACCTTTTGTCTCGAACACCCTGAGTTGGTTCGGGCAAGATTAATACGCTTTTTTTGTACAGAACCATATCGTGTAGATCCAGCCCTGTTTCAGAAATGGAACAGGGCTTTTTTCTGGACGCTTTCCGCCGTTATCCGATTTTTTAGCGGCAAGAGGCCGCACGAGTTGCACGATACCCCGACGAAAGTGTATATTGGTCCTTTCCGCCCCACCATCTTTCTATCCTTCTGGGAGACAGCGGCTTGTTGCAACCTGCCGAGTTCATTCATTTACTGGTCACCTTCAACACTCCTCCCTATGTCGTCTGCCCTTGATCGCCGTACCTGGCTTAAATCCACCGCTCTGCTTACCGCCGGCCTGGCCGCTGCCCCCCTTCGCTGGTCCGACCTCCAGGCACGCCCCGCGGCAGTGCTGCAACGTCGTGCCGAAATGCTGGCGCACAACCAGTTCCGCCGGATGGCGCCCGACCTGCCCAAAATGCAGGCGCGTCTGCTGGCGAACGAAAATCCCTTCGGGCCGTCGCCCAAAGCCCTGCAGGCCATGACCGAAGCAATGTCCGAAAGTTGCCGCTACGCCTTTTTCGAGTTGCGCGACCTCAAAAAACAGATCGCCGAAAAAGAAGGAGTGTCCGAAGACCACATCATGCTTTCGGCGGGCTCGTCCGATCTGCTGCTGTTGGCCGCCATGTATTATGGCAAACCGGGCAGCAGCATCCTGTCGGCCGATCCGAGCTACACCGACCTGATGGAAGCGGCCGTAGAACTGGGGGCCGGCTGGGAAAAAGTCCCCCTGACCAAGGACTATGCCCACGACCTCGACGCCATGGCGAAGCGGGTCTCCGACAACACTAGTCTGGTCTACATCTGCAACCCCAACAACCCCACCGGGACCATCGTCGATCCTGCCCAGCTGAAAGCATTTTGTGCCAGCGTGGGGAAGAAAAAACCGGTCTTCGTCGATGAGGCCTACATCCATTACACCGGCGACGCGCCGGCGCACTCCATGATCGCGAGCGTACGCGACGGGCACAACGTGCTGGTGGCCCGGACCTTTTCGAAGGTCTACGGCATGGCCGGTTTGCGGGCGGGCTACCTGGTGGCGCCCCCGGCGGTGATTGAAGACCTTTCCAAATTCGCGTCCAATGGGTGGGATCTTTCGGTGCTGACGCTGCGGGCGGTGCTGGCCTCCTACCAGGACGATGCGTTCGTCACGGACTGCGTCCAGAAAAACCAGGAGGCCCGCGAGTTTGTCTACCAGACCCTGAAAGCGATGGATTACGAGTACGTCCCGTCGCACACCAATTTTGTGCTGTTCCCCTTACGGATGCAAGGACAGCAGTTTTTCCAGCAGATGATGGCCAAAGGCGTCGGCATTCGCTTCTGGGAGTTTAACCGGCAGCACTGGTGTCGCGTCAGCATGGGCAAAATGGACGACATGCAGCTCTTCGCCAACGCATTCCGCGAGGTAGTCAGTTGAGGCGTCTGTTAGCCGCCGTACCGTTCCTGTTGCTTCTGGCGGGGGGCAGTCCGCCCCCCGACCCCGTGGCTTCGTACCGTAAGGCACACGAGCACGCTCTTTTGCGGGAATACCTTGATTTTCTGTCGATTCCGAACGTAGCGTCCGACCAAAACCACATCCGGCAGAACGCCGAACATCTGATGCAGATGATGGATCGGCGGGGTCTGAATCCCCGGTTACTCACGCTGGCCGATCCGCAGGCGCCACCGGCCGTCTACGGCGAGTGGACGCAACCCGGTGCCACGCACACGCTGCTGTTCTACGCCCACTTCGACGGACAGCCGACCGACCCGGCCCAGTGGCACGGCAGCCATCCGTGGCAACCTGTGCTCCGCACGGCCAAGCTGGGTTTGCCCGGCAGCCAGCTCGTTCCAGTGCCAGAACCCGGAAAACCGATCGATCCCGAGTGGCGCATCTATGCCCGCTCCGCATCCGACGACAAAGCCGGGGTCATGGCCATTCTGGCGGCCGTCGAGGCGCTGCGAGCCTCGCGCCTGACGCCACGTTACAACCTCAAGTTTTTCTTTGAAGGCGAAGAAGAGGCCGGGTCTCCGCACCTGGCCGATCTGCTCACCCATTACCGAGAGTTGTTTCAGGGTGACGCGTGGATCATTTGCGACGGTCCGGTACACCAGAGCGGGCGCAAACAGGTCGTATTCGGCGTGCGGGGCGATACCAACGTGGATCTTACGGTCTACGGCGCCAACGCACCGCTCCACAGCGGCCATTACGGTAACTGGGCTCCCAACCCGGGGTTACGGCTCACCAACCTACTGGCGTCGATGAAAGATTCTACCGGGCACGTCACCATCGAAGGGTGGTACGACGACGTAGAACCCCTCGGCGAACGCGAGCGGCAGGCCCTCGCCGCAGCGCCTGCCTACGATCAGGAACTGCGGCAACGCCTGGGATTCGGGCAGGCGGAAGGGGGTGGGCAAGCGCTGCTGACGCTGATCACCCAACCTTCGCTGAACATCAACGGCATGCACAGCGGCGACGTAGGCGAACTGGCGCGTAACGTCATTCCCACAACGGCAACGGCGGTGCTCGACCTGCGGCTGGTGCGCGGCAACGACCACGTCCGTCAGGTCGAAAAATTACGGCAACACGTGCGGCGGCAGGGGTACCACGTGATCGACCATACGCCTACCGACGCAGAACGCGCCCAGTACCCGATGCTTGCTCAAGTCGTGGAGCGCCCGGGCGGGTACAACGCCGCCCGCACCCCGATGGACCTGCCCATAGCCCGGCAGATTGTGGCGGCGGTGCAGTCGACCACGACGCAACCCGTGGTGCAACTGCCGACCGGAGGCGGGAGTTTACCGCTGGTGCTGTTTCAGGAGAAAACCGGCGCACCGACCATTACCGTCCCGATTGCCAACTTCGACAACAACCAGCACGCCGAAGACGAGAACATCCGTTTGCAAAACCTGTGGGACGGCATCGACATGATGGCAGCGTTGATGATGCAACCGGACCGACCCTGACGCCGGGCAGGCAGCGCTTCCCGATTTTTTATACCTTGCCGGAATCATTACCTACGACCATGGCTACACTCACTACGCAAGAAAAATCCACCCGCTTCCTGACACTCGACGTATTCCGGGGCATGACGGTCTGCTTCATGATCATTGTGAACTCGCCGGGCGGCAGCACCAACTACGCCCCCCTGCTCCACGCCGACTGGCACGGCTTCACCCCGACCGATCTGGTGTTTCCGTCGTTCCTGTTTGCCGTCGGAAACGCCATGGCTTTTTCGATGCGCAAGTACGAGCTACAAGGTGAGGGTATCTTCTGGCGCAAGCTGCTCAAACGCACCGCGCTGATTTTCCTACTGGGTTTTCTGATGTACTGGTTTCCCTTTTTCGGAACCGACGAAGCCGGTAACGTTGGCTTGCTGCCCCTCAGCGAGACGCGCATTCTGGGCGTTTTGCAGCGCATCGCACTCTGTTATTTCTTCGGATCGCTCATCTTCCATTATTTCTCGAAACAAACCGCCGTCTGGATCGGCGTCGGGTTGCTGATTGGCTATTGGCTCGTGATGTACCTGTTCGGCGACGCGGGCGATCCGTACAGCCTGACCGGCAACGCTGCCCTGAAACTCGACCTGTGGCTGATGGGCCCCGACCACCTCTACCACGGCGAAGGCATTCCGTTCGATCCGGAGGGCGCACTGAGCACACTCCCGGCCATCGGGAACGTGATTGCCGGTTACCTGACGGGCGACTACATCCGCCGCCAGGGCAACTCGTTCGAGACCATTGCCAAGCTGATGCTGGTCGCTGCGGCGCTGCTGGTGGGCGCCTGGGCGTGGGACATGAGCTTTCCGATCAACAAAAAACTCTGGACCAGTTCGTTTGTGCTCCTGACCAGCGGACTGGACATCGCGCTGATCGCCTGCCTGATCTACGTCGTCGAGCTGCGCAGTTACCGACGCTGGACTTCATTCTTCCTCGTGTTCGGAAAAAACCCTTTATTCATTTACCTGCTGTCTGAGTTTCTGGTCATTACCCTCTTTCTGGTGTCGGTCGGCGACCAAAGCCTGCGCAACTGGATTTACCAAAGCGTCTACCTGTCCCTACTGCCGCCCATTCAGGCGTCGCTCTGGTTTGCCCTTACCATCATGGCCATCTGTTGGGTCGTGGGCTACTGGCTCGACAAGCGCAATATCTACATTCGCGTCTGATGAGAGTATTCGCCATTTCCGACATCCACGGCTGCAATCAAACGTTCCGGGCCCTGCTGCGGCAACTTCACCTGACGCCACAAGACCACCTCTTTCTGTTGGGCGATTACATCGACCGGGGCCCCGACAGCCGGGGCGTGCTGGACAAAATTCTACAGCTGCAGGACGACGGATTGCAGGTGCATTGCCTGAGTGGTAACCACGAGCAGATGATGCTGGACGCCCTCGCCGATCCCGCCAACCTGAGGGGCTGGTTCATCAACGGCGGTTTCGAAACGCTTCAGAGCTTTGGCGTACAGCAGGTCGACGCCATTCCGGAACGCTACCTTCAACTGCTGTCGGACCTGGCCCCCGCCGCCGCTTCCGAAGACTACATTTTTGTGCACGCGGGGCTGAACATGCGCCTGGACGACCCGTTTGCGGACGAACAGGCGATGCTCTGGATTCGCGACTGGTACGGCGACCTGAATCGGGAGTGGCTCGACGGGCGCATCATCGTCCACGGTCACACGCCCCAGCCGCGCCAGCGCACCATGGCCGCCCTGGAGCACCTCGACACCCATCCGGTCCTGAACATCGACAACGGCTGTTATTTCGGGCAGGCCAACGATGCACAGGGGTACGGCAGCCTCTGTGCGGTTGACCTGACCCACCGCAGGCTGTACTTCGAAAAGAACCGGGACGGTGGCTGGTAAGTGTGCTTTTTCGCGGGAAACCGACGGGTAAGTGTGCCGAAAAGATAAGTCCTTTGCTGTAAAAAAATCAGCATCAATGGCCACAGCAACTTCATCGCCCCGCACCCGTCAGCACCGCCCTATCATCTACAAGAAGAGGTATTTTTCAGCGGCCCGGCGCATCATCGTGGGATTCCTGGTGTTCGTGCTCGGCAGCATCTTTCTACTCAGCGGCACTCCAACAGGCCTTGTACTGGGAGCGATTTTTTACATGACTTGCCTCTTTCTTTGGTTTACCTACACGTACGTTGAAGTGGACACAAGAAAAAAGATCGGCAAGGATCAAGTACGCCTATTCGGCCTTGCCTTAAGTGGAGAAGTGTATTCCTTTGAAAGCATTGAGTATCTGTTCTTCAAAGCAAACTCACACAACGATACTGCAAACCCCTACAGGATTGCCGGTAATCATCGGTTGGTCCGTTACGATGCCTTTCTGAAATTTTCTGACGGCGCAAAACAACAGGTTTTCCGTTCCGACAACTACGACAAGGCGTATCGGAAAGCCCGGCATATTGCCAAAACGCTGCGCGTCGAGTTTGTCGACTATACCGCAGCAACCGCCCAGTAAGCTTATCTACTTCACGCCCTTTACCCCACGAAAAAGCCTTCAGAGAAATCTCCGAAGGCTTTTTGAGGTATGAACTATGAACAGCGTGTGCACTTTTGGTTACTAGCGCCAGCCACCGCCCAGGGCCTGGTACACATTGACCAGCGCATTCATCTGCTGCCGTTTGGTTTCGATCAACTCGAACTTCGATTCCAGCGCGTCGCGTTGCGTCAGCAGCACTTCCATGTAGTCGGCCCGCGCCGAGCGGAACAGGTTGTTGGAAATGGTAATCGACTGGGTTAGGGCCTGCACTTCCTGCGACTTGGCTTCGTAGCTCTTTTGCAGGTTGTCGATGTTGGCCAGCTGATTGGCCACCTCGATGTAAGCGTTCAGGATCGTACGCTCGTAATCGTACACGGCTTGCATCTGTCGTGCGTTGGCGCTGTTGTATGTGGCCTTGATGGCATTCCGGTTGATCAGCGGCGCAATCAGATCGCCCGCCAGTCCGTACAGAATGGATTCGGGGGCGGTGATCAGCACCGTAGGATCGAACGCCTGCACGCCGACGGCCGCAGAAATGTCCAGCGAAGGGTAAAAGTTGGCCCGCGCCACCTGCACGTCCAGTTTGGAAGCGGCCAGCTCCAGTTCGGCCTGCCGGATGTCGGGACGGTTCGCCAGAAGTTGCGACGGAATGCCCGCGTGAATGGTATCGGGCAACAGGTCAATGAACGCCTCTGAATTTCGGGCAATCGGCTGCGGATAGCGCCCCACCAGGAAGTTGATCCGGTTCTCGGTCTCGACGATCTGCTGCTGAATGTCGTACTGCAAACTCCGGGTGTGGAGCACCTGTGCCTCGAACCGGCGCACCGCCAGCTCGGTTACGCGTGTGGCCTGCTTTTGCATCCGCACGATCTCCAGCGCGTTGCTCTGAATCTCGATGTTCTGCTTCACGATCGCCAGTTGGTTGTCGAGCGCCAGCAGTTCGTAATACGAGTTGGCGATCTCGGCAATCAGGTTCGTAACCATGAAGTTTTTCCCCTCTACGCTGGACAGGTAGCGCTGGGCCGCCGACTTCCGGGCGTTGCGCAGCTTGTGCCAGATGTCGACCTCCCAGGTGGCATACGCTTCCAGCATGTAATCCGGCAGCGGATCGGGCATTTCGGTGCCCGGCTGGATGTCGGTGGTCGCTTCCAACGCGCCGGGACGCGTGTAGCGGCCTACTTTTTCGACCCCGGCCGCGCCCCGCAGCCCTACAAAGGGCAGATACTCCCCTTTCCGGATGCGCACTTCGTTCTGGGAAATCTGGATTTCCTGCAACGTGATGTTCAGCTCCTGGTTGTTGTGCAGGGCCGTATCGATCAGGGCATTCAGGTACGGGTCCGTAAAATACGCCTGCCATTGAATGGTGGCCGAGTTGGTGGTGTCCTGCGCCTGCGCGTTGCTGTACCGCGCAGGCGTGGCCGTATTGGCTTGTCTATTGATCAAGGTAGGGGTACAGGCCGACACCAGAAACAACAGGCCGGTTACTCCTACACAGGTACTGACTACTCTTTTAAACATTGTGGACATACTCTTCGGTTAAAGGAACTTCCTCTTCGTCTTTGATTAGCTGCCGGCCTTCCGCAAGTCTGCCGAAGATGTAGTAAAGCCCGGGGATGATGATGACCCCGAAAATGGTTCCGAACAGCATGCCGCCCAGTGCCGAAGAGCCGATGGTTCGGTTGCCAATGGCCCCGGCCCCGGTCGCGATCACTAGCGGAATCAAACCTGCCACGAAGGCAAAAGAGGTCATCAGGATCGGACGGAAACGCACCTTGGCGCCTTCGATCGCTGCTTCGAGAATGGTAGCGCCCTGGCGGTGTTTCTGCACCGCAAATTCCACGATCAGTACGGCGTTTTTACCCAGAAGCCCCACCAGCATGATCAACCCGACCTGCGCGTAAATGTCGTTGGCCAGCCCAAACGCTTTGAGGATCAGGAACGAACCAAATACCCCGACCGGCAGCGAGAAAATAACGGCCAGTGGCAGAATAAAGCTCTCGTACTGGGCAGCCAGTACAAAGTAGACGAACACCACCACGATCAGGAACACGTAGAGCGACTCGTTTCCGCGGTTCGCTTCGTCGTACGACAGCCCTTCCCAGGCGATGTCGTAGCCTCGCGGCAATGTGGTTGCCGCCACCTCTTTGATGGCCTGCACCGCATCGGCCGTGGTATAGCCCGACGACGGCAGCCCCCGGATGGCGGCCGAGTTGTACATGTTGTAGCGCGTGATCTCGTTCGGCCCCTGCCCCTTTTTGAGCGACATGAACGACGAGTAAGGCACCATTTCGCCGTGGTCGTTTTTAATGAACAGATTCAAAATGTCGGACGGCAGCTTGCGGAACTCCGGTGCCGACTGCACATAGACTTTGAAGAAGCGGCCGAACCGGATGAATCCCTGCTCGTACGTACTCCCGATCAGGATGTCCAGGTTTTCCATCGCCTTTCCGATCGACACCCCTTTCTGCATGGCGGCCTGGTTGTCCATCAAGAGTTCGTACTGCGGGTAGTTGGCCGCGAAGAAGGTGAAGATCCCGGTCAGCTCTTTGCGCTTGCGCAGGTTGTCCATGAACTCGTTGTTCACCTTGTCGAAGTCGGCGTAGTCCGTCGACGGGTTCTTGTCGATCAGGCGCAACGAGAACCCACCGGACGACCCGAAGCCCGGAATGGCCGGCGGCTCGAAGTACTCGATGATGGCCCCGAGGCCTTTCGACTTCTCTTCCAGTTCTTCCATAATTTCGGTGACGGACTCGTGCCGCTCCGACCAGGGTTTCAGGTTGATCAGACAGGTTCCGGCATTGGAGCCCCGTCCTTCCGTCATGATCTCGTAACCGGCCAGCGACGACACGGATTCGACGCCATCCACCTCTTCACAAATTTTCTGAAGTCGCCGCGACACGGCGTTGGTCGTTTCCAGTGTGGACCCGGGAGGGGTCTGGATGATGGCGTAGATCGTGCCCTGGTCTTCGCTCGGGATAAAGCCCCCGGGCAGCACCTTGTTGACGACCACAATGCCCGCACAGAACACCACCAGCACGGTCCAGGTTACGGTGCGCCAGTTAACGATCCGGTTCAGCAAGCCCACGTATTTGCCCGTTGCCGTGTCGAATCCGCGGTTGAAGCTGTCGATGGCCCGGTTCAGGAGGTGTTTCTTTCGGGGTTGCCCGTGCGTATTTTTCAGGATCATGGCGCACAACACCGGCGTCAGGGTCAGGGCGATGATCGCCGAGATTACGATGGAGCTGGCCATGGTGATGGAGAACTGACGGTAGAACGTACCGACCGGTCCCGACATGAACGAAATGGGCAGGAACACCGACACCATCACCGCCGTGATGGCGATAATTGCGCCGCTGATTTCGCCCATCACCTCCCGCACGGCGCGGTAGGGCGACAAATGCTTTTCTTCCATTTTGGCGTGGACGGCCTCCACCACCACAATGGCATCGTCCACCACAATCCCGATGGCCAGCACGAGCGCAAACAGCGTAATCAGGTTGATGGACAGTCCGAAGAACTGAATGACGAAGAAGGCACCGACCAACGATACGGGCACCGCCAGAATCGGAATCAGGGTGGAGCGCCAGTCGCCCAGGAAGATGAACACCACCAGGGCCACCAGGATGAACGCGTCGCGCAGGGTGTGAATTACCTGCTCGATCGAAGCGTCGAGGAACTGCGAAACGTCATAGCTGATTTTGTAATCCATGCCGGGAGGAAACGTTCCTTCCAGCTCTTTGAGCTTTTCTTTTACGTCGGCAATTACGTCACTGGCATTACTTCCGTAGTTCTGCTTCAGGACAATGGCCGCCGAAGGGTGGCCGTCCAGGTTGGAATAGATGTCGAAAAATTCGCTCCCCAGCTCTACCGTCGCAATGTCTTTCAGGTGAATGCTTTCTCCTTCGGCATTGGCCCGGATAATCACGTTATCGTACTCCTGCGGCTCGCTCAGACGGCCCTTGTACGTCAGTACGTATTCCAGCGACTGGGCTTTGATCCCCGAGCTCTGCCCGATCCGGCCGGGACGCCCCACGATGCTCTGCTCGGCCAGCGCCTCCATCACTTCGTCGACCGAAATGTCGTAGGCCCGCATGCGGTCGGGGTTCAGCCAGATGCGCATCGCGTACCGGCGGCTCCCCAGGATCTGTGCACTGGCCACGCCGTGAATCCGGCTGATTTCCGGCACCATCTGGACGTTCGCGTAGTTGTACAGGAACTTCTCGTCCATCGTGGTGTCTTTCGCATACAGGTTGACGTACATCAACATACTGGGCTGAATCGGCGTGATGATGACCCCCTCACGCTGCACCAGTTCCGGCAGTAGGGGCATGACCTGGTCTACCCTGGTCTTCACCCTGATGACCGCCTGGTTGGGGTCGGTGCCCGGCTCGAAAATCACCCGCAGGGTGGCTTCCCCCGCGCTGGTGGCGTCGGTCGCCAGGTAGCGCATGTCCTGCACGCCGTTGATGGCGTTTTCCAGGGTGATGAGCGTCGATTTTACCAGCACATCGGCGCTTGCACCAGGGTACGCAATGAAGATGTTAACAGTGGTGGGGGCAATGTCGGGGAACTGAGAGATCGGCAGCTGCTTGATGGCCAGCGAACCGACAAAGACAATTAGGACCGAAATGACAATGGCAAAGACCGGCCTATGAATGATGTTTTTAAACATTGTTCGTGTTTTACAGTACTTAACTTATTCCGCATACAGGTCCAGATGCGTAATGACGGAATCGGGCTCCAGGAACTCCGTTTCTATCTCTTCGTTCTCCCTGACAAGGCGCAGACCTTCCAGCAGAATCTTGTCGTTTTCGTCCAGACCGCTTTTCACGACATACAGGTGGGGCATTTCTTCTCCGATGGTGATCTCGCGCGATTTCACCACGCCTTCGTCGTCTATCACAAATACATATTTCTTCTCCAGCACTTCGAAGGTGGCTTTCTGAGGGATGATCAGCGCATTCTCGAGCGGCACCTTCATCTCGATGCTGCCGGTTTCACCGTGGCGCAACAGGCCGCTAGGATTCGGGAAAGTTGCCCGGAAGGGAATGTTACCGGTTTCGTTGTTGAAGTCGGCTTCGATGGTTTCTACCATGCCGGAATGTTGAAACAGCTTGTGGTTGGCCATCAGCAACTGCACCTGCGTGCGCCCGGTGTCGGTCCCCACCTGCGATTTGTAATCCAGGTATTCGGCTTCGGGTACGTTGTAGTAGACCCACATTTTGCTGTTGTCCGACAGGTTGGTCAGCAACTCGCCTTCGTCCACCAGACTCCCCAGCCGCACGTGAAAGCGGTCGATGATGCCGTCGAAGGGCGCCCGGATTTCGGTGAAGCCCAGGTGCACCTGCGCCAGCGCCTGTTCGGCCCTGGCTTTGTCGTATTTGGCTTTCGCCATCGCCAGTTCGTTTGGCGCTACGATGTTGCTGTCGGCCAGGTTTTTGGTGTTCTGGTATTCGATTTCGGCGAAGCTGGTTTCGGCTTTTGCGCGTTGCAGCTCTGCCTCGTAGAGCACGGGCATGATTTTGAACAGCAACTGGCCTTTTTTCACGAACTGCCCTTCGTCGACGTAGATTTTCTCCAGGTAACCTTTTTCCAGGGCCCGCAGCTCAATGTGGTTGATGGAACGGATCTGACACACGTACTCGTCCGTGATGGACGTATCCATTCTCACCGGGCTGGTCACCAAAAACTTGGTTTCCATCTCCTTGGCTTCACTTTTCGTTTCACAGCTTGTCTGGCTCGCCAGGGCGGCGCCCAAACCCATGAGCATCACAACTCTTTTCATAACAATTAACAATTTTGCTTTTGTTGGTAGTGGGGTGGTAAGGGTAAGGTCCGTAAGGTGGGCGGATCAGCTCCGGCCCGTTGCCGATCGGAGGCCCCGGCTTGCCAGGCAAGCGCGCAGGCAACAATGTCGTGAGTACCACTACGGCACAGCAATACGATTTTTCTTATTGATTTTTAAAACGCAAGACGCTACGCGAAGCATCGGCCCGGTCTGCGCCGGCGATGCGCTACTGAATGCAAAACAACAGGGTGGTGGGAGGAAAAGGCAGGAAGAACGGCAGCGCAGGGGCTACCCGGCCTCCACTCATACCCGGATGACCCGGAGCAGGAGGTACCGTCTGCCGAAGGAGAAGGAGGCCACGTGGGTGCGGGAAGCGACACACGTATGCAGGTAACGAAAGAGGGAACTGAGGGTCAGCGCGCAAAAAAGCGCTACCAGGTAAGCACTGCCCTTCAGGTATTTTTTGACCGAAATTGATTCGTCTTCTTTGTCTTCGCTCTCCCGCACTTCCAGGCTCGGAATACCTTTTTTCAAAGCCGACGCTACCGGCGTCAGGACAAGCGAGTGCGGGTGTGCGGGCAGGGTTGTTTCGACGGCGGCTGCCGTGGCAAGACCGGCTTCTGGGGCAGGCCCATTCTCCTCCTGTACGGATTGAGCGGCTATGTAGCCGAACCCGCTCAACAGGAGAACAAACGTTACCAGAATACATCTCACTACGAATTTCATCGTCTTTATCCGAATTAGTTCACGTCAATGGCACAGAAGCACTGCGAATCGTTACGAGCATGCAGAGTAGTTAACTACGTACGTGTGCATTTACTAGGTGGTGGTAGGATGGTAAGCGCTGCCTGACCCGCCGGCGATCTACGAATAATGCAAAGTAACCGGTAACAAAATCAGGTGACGTTTGGTGTTTTTGAAGTTGAATGGATTGACCGCATAAACTCCTCAGAAACAGCCAACTACATCTCACAACGCCCTTTTTTCTCGTGTTTCGTCTGCCGCATTGCCAGGCCTTTGTGAATCATTCCCCAAACATAAGAATAGCGTTTGGGATTAGAAGAATCAGGAAAATTAAAAGAAAATTAAAATTACGTTCCCGCTTGCGGGCATCCACGGCATGGTGCGTAAAAATCGCCTCCAACGACGTTTCACAGGGGTTTTCCCGGCGCGCAGCGCGGGCCTTACCACATTGCTATCTATTGTTATAAGCGCCCCTCCCCTCACCCGGCTTTTAGCGCTTTGCCGTAGTTTCGTCGGGTGAAGTACCTTGTTGTTCTGTGGCTTCTGGCAGCGGCTCCTCTCCAGGCACAGACGTTGCACCTGCGCTCTCGCCAACCGAATGCCCTTTCCGGCACCGCCTTCATGGCGTCCCTCCAAGACACGTCCCTCTCGTTACGGGAGCGGGAACGGCGCATGTTCCGCGAGATCCGTTCCGGAAATGTCCCCGACTTTTACCGGCAACTGGTAGAAGTGACCGACACCGCCACGGTGGCAGGCGAACGGCACCAGATCCGCTACTTTGTTCTGCCCGATTTTCTGGCCCTTGGTTCCAACGACGATTACGTGTACTGTCCCATGACGTGCATGCTGGCCCAGCGCGTCGCGAATCGGTTGAAGTGCCGCCTGGTGACGCGCCGCGTATCCGACCGGCTGTACCAGGAGGCCGCCCTGCGACTCCGGCCGCAACCCATCCCGCCTTCGGACACGATGACGTCGGTGACGGTGCTGGTACAACACAACGCGATGGTGCAAGCGCAACGCGACTCAAGTCTGCGACAGGCGCCACTCGGCCAGCTGGTGGCGGGTCACAAAAAAGACGTAGTGCTCTCCGACCGTATGGTCAATGCACGGGGAAACGTAAGGGTAGTGATTTACGGCTGGCACCGGCCAAACGGGAAGGCGATCCAACCCCTCTACAACGGCCACCGCCCCGACTGGGTCGATTACAGTCACGGCATCCGGCTGCTCCAGCGCCGCGTGTGGGTCGATGGCAAACCCACCACCGTCAGGCGTGTGCTCCGTTCGGACTGGCATCCGCTCCTGAGCGACGAAGGCCCCCTGCGCCACACGAGATACCCGACCAGCCGCCGTTTTTATCGGGACGCACGGTAGTAACCGACCAGATGCAGGTCAACAACAGGAATCGGACAAGAACGCGCTGAGCTTAGAAAGAAACCCATACGCTTTCTACAAAATCACGCTACCGAAAAGCCCCTGTGTTTTAGTGGTTTTTATTAAATCGAAAAGTAGTTTCCTTCTCTCTAAATCTAGACTTAACAGGGCTTCGTTTTAGAGGTAGCGGCATCCCTTTTCATTCACGCTCTTACTATCTTTTCCATCTTCCTGCCCTTCGCCAATTCATCCACCAACTTGTCCAAATACCGCACCTGTTGTGTCAACGGATTTTCGATTTCTTCTACCCGGTAACCGCAGATCACTCCTGTAATCAGTTGCGCGTTCGGGTTTAGCTTCGCCTGTTGAAAGAATTCCTGAAAAGTCACGTTCTGCTCGATGAGTTCTTGCAGCTTATGCTCATCGAAGCCCGTTAACCATTCGATCACTTGCAGCAATTCTTCTCTCGTCCGACCTTTCTTCTCCACCTTCGTCAGGTAATGAGGATACACGGAGGCAAAGGTCATGGTGGCGATCCGCTCATCGTGTTTAGGGGTTGTTGCCATAGGAGTTATTTTGTTTGCTGAGGATTATTTTACTCTACTGCCAGTGGCCTGTGCGCGTAATTAACCGGGGTTGGAGCAACGTTTTCACGCTTGCTTCATGCTCCGGAACTAACCTGAGCCTCGTCAATGTACACCCTGCGAAGTTTTTATCAAAAAGAGGAAGAGCCGCCGTTTAGCGTACGGCCAGCCCTTCGGCTATGCCCTTGAAGAACGCAACGGAGCCCCGGCGGATGTTGAGGATGTTGTAGCCTCCCTCCTGCACCACCAACAGCGGCAAATTGAGACTGGTCAGCAACTGCCCCATTTTGCGCAACGTCTCCGGTTTTAGGGCGAACAGGCCGGTCGGGTCGCCCTTCAGGATGTCGTACCCCAGCCCGACGATCAGAATTTCGGTACCCGCCTTCAGAACGCGGTCCAGCGCCCGCTGGAAAAGCTTCAGGTACGCCTCTTCGCCGGTGCCGGGCTTGCCGGTCAGGTTCAGGTTGTGCCCCAGGCCCGCCCCGGTGCCTGTTTCTTCCTCAAACCCGGTGAAGTACGGGTAAGCGTAGTCGGGATGGCCGTGAATGGAGACGGTAAATACGTCGGCGCGGTCGTAGAAGATGTCCTGGGTGCCGTTGCCGTGGTGGTAGTCGATGTCGAGTACCGCGACTTTGGCGTGCCGGCTGAGGTGCTGCGCCGCGATGGCTGCGTTGTTGAAGTAACAGAAGCCGCCGAAATATTTCCGCCCGGCGTGGTGCCCCGGCGGGCGGCACAGCGCGTAGGCCATGCGCCGACCGGCCAGAATCTCGTCGGCCGCGGTGAGGGCCGTGTCGACCGCGCTGATGGCGGCCACGTAGCCTTTTTTGTAGAGCGGTGTACCCGAATCGATGCAGTAGTACCCCGCCTGTACGGCCAGCTCTTTCGGCTTGCGTTCGGGCAGGCGGATCGGAAACGTGTCGGGATAGACCGGACGCCCTTCTTTCAGTTTGGCGCAGACCGTCTGGAGGTAGTGGACCAAGTCGCGGTCGTGCACGGCCAGAATGGGCTTTTCGCCGTAATGCTTGGTTTTCAGGGTCGTAAAAAACGGGAGCGGTTGCAGCACTTCCAGCAGCGCCTCCACCCGGATGGGGCGCTCCACGTACCCCCGTTCCGGCACGTGATGCACCTTGTGCGTTTCGGAGTGCACCAGCGCGTACGGGTTGTCGAGCCGATGCGAACGCACCTCCGCGGCCGGTGGCGACTGCTTGCGGTAACGCGCGGGGCGCAACTGAACCGGATCGTCGCGGAACGAGGCCACAATGCGGTCGACCTCTTTCGTGGTTACCACATGGCCGAAGCGCTTCGTCAGGATCATCCGCACCGCCTGTTGCGCGTCGGCGCGGTGCAGGGGTTTCTCCTTCCCCAGGCTGTCGTAGAGCAGATACGCGTGCGTCGGCGGGTCGCCCACCGGGTAGTCGTATTCCGTGTTCCAGACCGGCCGCACGCCGTAGGCCTCGTAAAAACGAATGCGCTGCTGGCTTTCCTTCAGTTGCTGCGGCTCGGGCGTCAGCTCGGGGTCGTCCGGCTGCACTTCCATAAACAACCCCTTCGCCCCGATCCGGTGGCAGTACTCGCGGACGGCTTCGTAGAGCGCGCCGCCCAACCCCGCCCCCCGGATGCCCGGCCGTACGGCGATAAAATCGAGAAACGCGAACTTGATTTCGGGAAAGTAGAGAAACAGCGCAAAGGCGTCGAGACGTCCCAGGGGGCGTTCGGCCACGAACAGCACGCTGTTGTAACCGTGGTATACCGGATCGTTCAGTAACGACGGCAGCCGGTCGGCATAATAGGTCAGCGAGGGGAAACTCTGGCGGAAAATTTCCTGTACCTGGTCGAGCCGCTCTTTCGAGGCCGGGAAGGAGCTACTCTGGATCACACGTATTTTGAACATCGAAAATTATACGCATTGCAAACGCGCAAGTTTGTCGTGGAAAAACACAAGGCAGCGGCCGGTTTCGGGCCAGGCGCCCCTTCCCCCCGAAAGTAGCAAACTGAACTTCAGCACCTTGGCTTTGCTGTCCCTATTTTTTATTCGGCAAGCATTACGTGCCTTTCAGAAGCACATAATCCTATTCCGGAAGGCACCTGCCGCATGCGTTAGCATTTCTGTCCATCCTTCCTTATATTCCTATGTTTTATTGAGCAACGTCCCCGGTACGTATGTCCACCACATGTTAATCCAGATGCTACGTCGACCTTTCCCGCGGTACCTGTCCTACGTTTCCCTCGCGCTGCTGGTGGCGTGTGCTTCGTCCGACGACGAGGCCCAACGCACACACGACGACGGCCCCGACGAAGTCGTGTACAGCCCGCCCGTGGCGGTAGACCTGCCGGAGATCCGCAAGCGGGGCAAGCTGGTGGCGATCACGAGCTACAGCCCAACGAGCTATTTCCTGTACCGCGGCGAGCCGATGGGCTACGAGTACGAACTTCTCGAACGCCTGGCCGACTACCTGGACCTGGACCTGGAAATCAGGATCGCCTACAACCTCGACAACTTCATCGAAATGCTCAACACGGGCGAGGGCGATCTGGTCGCGCACAGCCTCAGCATCACCAAACCTCGCAAAAAACACGTCGACTTCACCGACCATTATTCCGTGACGCGGCAGGTGCTGGTGCAGCGCAAGCCGGAGGGATGGCGGCAGATGAAGCGTCACGAAATCGAGAAGGTGCTGATCCGCGATCCGCTCGACCTGATTGGAAAAGAGGTGCACGTACGCAAAAACAGCGCCTACTACCGGCGGCTCTACAACCTCTCGCAGGAAATGGGCGGCGACGTACTGATCGAACCGATCGAAGGCAACTTGGAAACCAACGAGATCATCCGCAAAGTAGCCGAAGGCGAAATCGACTACACCGTGGCGGACGAGAGCCTCGCGAAGATCAACGCCACTTACTACCAGGACCTGGACGTCGGGACGGCCGTCAGCTTTCCACAACGGCAGGCCTGGATGGTGCGCAAAACCTCGCCCCAGCTGCGCAAGGCGGTCAACGCCTGGCTGGCGGAAGAAAAGAAGGGCGTGGATTTCTACGCCATCTACAACAAGTATTACAAAAACCGGAAACGCTTCCGGCGGCGGGTCAACAGCGAATACTTCTCGCTGACGGGCGGTAAAATTTCTGCTTACGACGACCTCATCCAGCGGGGAGCGGGGCAGCTCGGCTGGGACTGGAAGCTGCTGGCGTCCCAGATTTACCAGGAGTCCCATTTCGACCCCAGCTCCACGTCGTGGGCGGGAGCGACTGGCCTCATGCAACTGATGCCGTCAACGGCGCAGGAACTCGGCGACTACGACCTCACGCACCCGGGCGAGTCGATCGAGGCGGGCGTGACCTACCTGAAGAAACTGGCGAAGCTTTACGAAGACGTGCCCGACTCGCTGGAACGCATCAAGTTTGTGCTGGCCACCTACAACGCCGGGCCCGGTCACGTTAGCGACGCCCGCCGCCTCGCCGAAAAGCTGGGCAAAGACCCGAACGTCTGGACCGGCAACGTGGCCGACTGCATCCTGCTGAAGGCCCAGAAGAAACATTACTCCGATCCGGTGGTCAAACACGGGTACTGTCGTGGCGAAGAGCCCCACAATTACGTAGAAGACATCTTCAAACGCTACCAGATTTACGACGACCTGATCCGGCAGGAAAACGCCGCCGCTCCCGAAGAGGCCGTTGCCCTGGGCGAGTAAGTCAGTTTCTACGCTAGGCTGTGTCTGATGAATACCTTTTGAGGAAAAATTTGATGATTGCTAACTGAATCATCGCCTTGAAACTAACTGCAGTCTTGTCGTAGCGTGTGGCTACTCGCCGGTTTTCTTTCAGCCATCCGATGCTTTGCTCAATCCCCCCTCGCTTCTTGTAGGCCTGTCGGTCAAATCGATGGTGAGGGCCTTTTTTCCTTCGTTTTCTCCCTTTGGCTAACCGCTTTTCTGGGATCATGGCTCGGATGCCTCGGCCCCGTAGTGCCTTTCGGACTCTAGCTGCATCATAACTCCTGTCAGCTACTACTTCCACAGGTCGTGTTCTAGGGCGACCTCTTGCTTGTGGAATGCGGACCTGGTCAAGTGCCTCTTCCAAATAATTGACATCATGGGCTTGACCGGCACTTAACGTCACCGATAGAGGATGGTGGTACTGATCGGTTACCAAATGAATTTTCGTGGAAAATCCACCTCTGGAGCGTCCTAAAGCATGATCTAAGGGTTCATTGGAATCGCCATAACGTTGGCACGTGCCCCCTTTTTACTGGCGCCTGCCGCTGATTTATGTGCTCTGATTACCGTTGAGTCCACCGCAGCGGCGGCCGCCATCCAAAGTTCCCAATCGATATAACCTTCTTCATCAAGTTGGATCTGCAAGTACTCTACAATCTCATCCAACAAGCCACTGATGCGATAGCGACGGAATCTATCATATACCGTTTTCCAGGGGCCATATCGTTCGGGCAGATCCCGCCAAGGAGCACCAGTACTTAAGATCCATAACATCCCATTTAACACTTGTCGATGGTCACGCCACTGTCCACCCCGTTGCCCTTCATTCTGCGGAAAGAATTTTGAGATTTGCGCCCACTGTTCGTCTGTCAATTCATAGCGTCTCATATACCAGTCTACGTCTCGATGGCTCTTATCGATTCATCAGACACAGCCTAGTGCAGCATGGACAGAAAAACGTTTTTAGGCGTTATAGCGCGCTACCTCATCTTTTCGCTTTTGCTGCTGACCGCGGCCTGTTATGTCGGAGCGTTTCTGCTCCACGCCCTAACAGAGCACGGCAGTGAAAGGTGGTGGCTCGTCTCTCTCAGCGGCCTCGGCTTGTTTCTGATTGCTCTCCGTATACTTGAAGTCGTCTTGGGTCCGGTTGTTCAAAAGTCCGGCGTGTGGCAGTCTCCCTCCGCAAAGCGGCGGTATCGCATAGTGGCAAAAATTTTTGACTACCTGCTTCCGATGCTCTTTGGTATCCTGATTTCCCAGGCCTGGGAAAAGGATCAGCGTACGGCCCTGCCGCTGATGGGTGTTTTTGGAATCATCCTCGTTCGCAAAATCAGAGAGATTCTACAAGAAGAGCGTTAACCTCTACGTCTTCTTCACCACCTTCTTTTTCTTAGGCTTGGCTTTGGCCTTGCGCTTTTTAGGCTCCTTCTTGCCTTCCAGATCGATTTCCAGAAGGAGGTTGGCAATGAGGGCCGTCCAGCCCGTTTGGTGCGAAGCCCCGAGGCCCTGTCCCGAGTCGCCGTGGAAAAACTCGTAGAAGAGGTAATGGTCGCGGAAGTGCGGATCTTCGAGAAACTGCTTGTAGGGCGCGTGGTAGGGGTAATGCCCCTGTTGGTCCGGCTCGAAAATCTTCAGGAGACGGAGGGTCAACTCACGGGCAATCTGCTTCAGGTTCAGTTTGTTACCAGAACCGGCCGGAAATTCGTAGATGTACGTCGGGCCGTAGAATCGGTAGTACTTCAGCAGGGATTTGATGATGATGTAATTGAGCGGGAACCAGATGGGACCGCGCCAGTTGGAGTTGCCGCCGAACATCGAGGTGGTGCTTTCGCCCGGTTCGTAATGGATCACGTGGCTGGTGCCGTTGAACTCGAACGTGTAGGGCTGCTCCAGGTGAATTTTGGAAAGCGAGCGGACCCCGTAGTCCGACAAAAACTCCGCTTCGTCGAGCATCCGCTTGAGAAGGTGCTCGAGCCGGAAGCCCCGCATGATGGAGAACAGGTGGTCGCCGGTTTCGTTTTTCTGATCGATGTGCGAGATCAGCTCCGCCAGATCGGGACGCGTCCGGATGATGCTGATGGCCCGGTTGCGGAACTCCCGCATCTGCTCGAAGGTGTCGGAATGGATGATGTCCACCGCCAGGAGCGGAATGATGCCCACCAGGGAACGGATGCGCAGGCGGTGCGAGCTGCCGTCTTCCAGTTGCACGGCATCGTAATAGAAGTTGTCTTTGTCGTCCCAGAGTGAGATGTCCTTCTTCCCGATGTGGTGCATGGCCCAGGCGATGTTCAGGAAGTGGCGGAAGAATTTAGAGGCCGCTTCTTCGTAAGCGGGGTTGCGGTGTGCCAGCTCCAGCGACATCACCAGCATGTTCAGCGAAAACATGGCCATCCAGCTCGTGGCGTCGGCCTGTTGCATCTTCCGGATGCCGGGCAGCATGCGGCTGCGGTCAAACACCCCGATGTTGTCCAGCCCCAGGAAGCCTCCTTCGAACAGGTCGGTGCCGTTGACGTCTTTCTGGTTGACCCACCACGTGAAGTTCATCAGCAGTTTCTGAAACGCCCGCTCCAGAAAATCCCAGTCGGGCACGCCGGTTTTCTGTTTGTCCATCGCGTAAACCTGCCAGACCGCCCAGGCGTGGACGGGCGGATTCACGTCGCTGAAGTTCCACTCGTAGGCCGGGATTTGGCCGTTCGGGTGCATGTAATACTCCCGCAGCATCAGGAGGAGCTGATGCTTGGCGAAATCCGGATCGACGTGTACGAACGAGGTCGCGTGGAAGGCCAGATCCCACGCCGCATACCAGGGATACTCCCACTTGTCGGGCATGGAAATGATGTTCCGGTTGGTCAGGTGTTGCCAGTCGTTGTTGCGTTTCCAGTGCCGGAACGGCGGCTCCTGTCCCGGTTCGCCGTTCAGCCACTTGTACACGTCGAGGTAGTAAAACTGCTTGGTCCACAACAGACCCGCCATGGTGCTGCGGAGCAGTTTTTTCCGCACGGGCGAAAGCGACGCGGGCGAAAGTGCTTCGTAATAGGCATCGGCCTCTTCCTGGCGCTGCGCAAACACGGCGTCGAAATCCGCCCAGGGATTGCCCTTGCGGTCGCGGTTCAGGCGCACCCGGAACGTACGCGTGCCGCCGGCCCGCACCGTAGCCTTCATCCACACGGCCGACTTGGTGCCTACCTTCTCGGGGTTGACGGCGGGTATCCCTTGTACGACGTAGTCGTTGATGCCGTCTTTGACGTAGGGAAACTGGTTGGGCACGCCGTACAGCCGCTGCCCGTTGGTTTCGTTTTCGCAGAACAACTGCTCGCCGCCTTCATGGTGCAGAAAAAACTGGCCGTTTCGCTTCGACGAGGCCTGGATGATCTGGTCGGAATACGCCCGCATGTACGGAGCCGTATAGCGGGAATTGTGCCGCCAGTAGTTGCGAAACCAGAGGTGCGGCAGCACGTGGATCGTCGCCGGATCGGGCCCGCGGTTCACCACCGTGATCTTCATCAGAATGTCGTTGATGCCTCCTTTGGCATACTCTACAAAGCAATCGAAGTAACGGTTTTCGTCGAAGGCTTGCGTATCCAGCAGTTCGTACTCCACTTCGTAACGACTGCGGCGGTTCTTCTCCACCAGTTCGTTGTAGGGAAATTCGCGTTGCGGATACTTGTAGAGAAACTTGCAGTACGAATGCGTCGGCGTGGAATCGAGGTGGAAGTAAAGTTCTTTCACGTCCTCGCCGTGGTTTCCCTGCCCGTTGGTCAACCCAAAAAGGCGCTCTTTCAGAATGGGGTCGCGCCCGTTCCAGAAGGCCGGGGCCAGGCACAGAATCTGCCGGTTGTCGCAAAACCCGGCGATGCCCTCTTCGCCCCAGCGGTAGGCGTTGCTCCGGGCGTGGTCGTGGGGCACGCAGTTCCAGGCGTCGCCGTGGGGGCTGTAATCTTCACGAACGGTGCCCCACTGCCGGTCCGACAGGTAAGGGCCCCAGATTTTCCAATTTTTATTATCGGCCGATTGCGCCAGCCGTTCTCCTTCTACGGTAGTACTTGTCATGGACAAAAGCGGTAAAGCCTGACTCTGGTGTCTGAAGGCAGCTCCATTCCGGTGTGAGTCATCGCTTCCCAGCCCTGGGTCGGATCAACGCCATCGCTCCGCTGACAGACCGGGGCAATGACTCCTACCAAAGGCATAGGACAACGGAAATGGGTGGTGGGAACCCCACAAAGGGGCGTAAGCTGCCAGAGCAAACGCTTGCTCTATTCTTGCAATATCCTAAACTTAACGCAACTACGTCAAAATAGTTAAACATACCCGAAAGGCGGCCTTTTCTGCGCAAGCCGCATCTACAAATCAACTTTTTTTGTCGATCCTTTCGACCCGCTCGCCCGTCGCAAAAAACTTGTGTCGGAGAGGCAGGCGCGGCGTCAGCTCGTCAGTGTTACGCGCAGGAGCGCGCAGTTCCCCGATCAGCCTGGTTTTGCGACGAAGTCAAAGGAGTTATCTTCGCCGCAAACCTGATTTCTGCCTATGCACCGCCGTTCGTTTCTGAAGCACGCCGGAGTGGCCGCCTCGCTGCCGTTGCTCACCGCTTTTCCTTTCGACGCCCCAGCACAGCGGCCGCCGGGACGCCGCACGGTCCTGATCGATGCCGACACCGCCAACGAAGTAGACGACCTGTATGCCATTGTACGGGCGCTGCTGGAGCCTGACTTCGACGTCCGGGGGCTGGCGTCGGCCCAATGGAACCACCGCCTCTCCCCTCCGAACACCGTGCAGGAAAGCCAACGCATCAACGACGACCTGCTGCGGCTGATGCAACGTACCGACATCCCCGCCCCGCTGGGCGCCGAGATGATCATGGGCAAACCGTGGGGCGGCACCGAACCCAGCGACTCGCCCGCGGCGCACCTGATGATCCGCCTGGCACGCGCCCTGCCCGCTTCGCAAAAGCTGACGATCCTCTGCCTCGGGGCGGTTACTAACCTGGCATCGGCTCTGGCGCTGGCCCCCGACATCGTGCCGAACATCACGGTGTATGCGCTGGGCGGTCGCTATTACGCCGACCGGAACGTATGGGACAAGGACGAGTTCAACGTGCGCAACGACCTGAATGCCATGAATTATCTGTTCAATCTGGACGGGCTGGAGCTGCACCTTATGCCCATCAATGTGCTGTTTGGGTTCACCTTTCAGTTGCAGTCGACGCTCGACCAGCTGGCCGGGCATGGTCCGGTCGCCGACTACCTGGCGGCCCGCTGGCTTTCGAACGGCCCCGATACCGACGAGCGTGTTTTCTGGGACCTGGCTCTGGTCGAAGCCGTAGCCCGACCGGCGCTCGCGACGGAACGACAGGTTCAGACTCCGCCCGAAAACAAACCGCGTACGATCTGGGTCTACACCCAGGTGCAGGCCGATGCCATGCGCACCGACTGGTGGAAGGTCGCGAAGGCCGGGCTGCCGGCCGCGGGTCGCTAGCCAATCGTCAGATTCAGTGTAACTTGCCCGCAACCCCGTTGCTCTATGTCCTATTTCCACCTCGTGCTGGGCTACCTTCCGTTTGTCGGCATTGTGCTCGGCTTCGTGCTGCTGTTCTGGGGGCAGGGCCGCGGGCACGTCGGGTACACGAAGGTGGGGCTACTCGCGCTGGCTTTTGCGGCGGTCGCCGTGGTGCTGGCGTGGCTCACGGGCGGGCAGATTAGCCAACCGCGGGTGCATTACAGCATCTCGCCCGAATTGGTCAGCCATCACGTCACCGCCGCCCGGACACTCCTATGGGCCGTTTGGCTGAGCGGTGGGTTTTCGCTGCTTGCCTACGCGGCCATTACCCGGCGTCACCGCCGCTACGAACGCCTTCTCTGGACCGCCCTGGGGCTTTCGTTCATCACCCTTCTTTTGCTGGCTCAAGTGGTTTACTGGGGCCGACGCCTGCATCCGCCCGGCTCCGAAGTAGACGAAAATACGCCCACGGCGCTGGCAAAATGAGACAGAAGGCGCATCGCATCAGGTCAGGGTCGATGTTTGCTTCAGGAAGCATCACCCGTTCTATAAGCCGTAAACGCTCTCTTTAGACATTATACCGTATACGGTCCGGTTTATCTCCACAAAACAACCCCCATTGCATGCCTAAGAAAATCGTCGGATTTGGAGAGATCATGCTCCGCCTCACCCCGTTCCACCTGAACGAACGCCTGGTCCAGACCAACGCCCTGCAAAAAGCCTACGCCGGCGCCGAATCGAACGTCACGGTGGCGCTGAGTTGCCTGGGACAGGACACCTGGTTTGTGACGACCCTCCCCGACCACGCACTGGGCGACGGAGCCATCAACTCCCTCCGCGAGTTTGGGGTCGACACACGGCTGGCACGGCGCGCGGGCAAACGGATCGGCACGTACTACATCGAACACGGAGCGGCCATGCGCGCCAGCCGCATCATCTACGACCGGGAAAATTCGGCCATGGCGCTGGCCCCTCCCGAAGCGTACGACTGGTACCAGATTCTTCAGGGCAAGGACTACTTCCACACCACGGGCATTACGCCCGCCCTTTCGGCGGCGTGTGCTACCGCCACAACGCAGGCCATCCGTACCGCAAAATCGCTGGGGGTGCAGGTGAGTTTTGACCTAAACTTCCGCCGAAGCCTCTGGACGCAGGATGAAGGGCGGGCCGTTTTGCTACCGCTGATGGAACACATCGATGTGCTGTTTGCCAACACCGGCTCGGTGGCCGACGTATTCGCCATTGGCGGCGACCTCCCGGCCGACTGGCAGGGGCAGGTGGAAGCCACGCGGGCCGCGGCCGAAGCACTCTACCGGACGCAGCCTTTTCCGCTTATCGCCCTGACCGTACGCGAACACCTGTCGGCCTCAGAAAACGGCTGGGCGGGCCTTCTGTACGACGGCAACCGGTTCTACGAAAGCCGGAAGTACCACTTCCACATTGTAGACCGCATCGGGGGCGGCGATGCCTTCACGGCGGGAGTACTGCACGGGCTCTGCCGCGGGTGGGACCACGCCAAAACCATCGAATTTGCGACAGCCGCGTCGGCGCTGAAGCACACCATTCCCGGCGATTTAAGTTTGTTTTCAGAAAACGAAGTGCTGGAAGTCGCGGAAGGCGATCACTCCGGGCGCGTTAAACGCTAAGTCATGTCACGTCACCGTACCCTGCAAACCATTCTGGACGAAGGCATCGTCGCTATCATCCGGCAACCTCGCCCCGACCCCGTGCTGCCCATCGCCGACGCGCTTTTCGCGGGGGGAGTGCACACCATTGAGGTAACCATCGGAACGCCACAGGCCCTCCGGCTCATCGAACAACTGGCTGCGCAAGCCCGCTTCTGTGTCGGCGTCGGTTCGGTCATTGACGCCGCAACGGTCGACGCGGCCGTTCGGGCCGGTGCCCGGTTCATCGTTACGCCCGTTTCGAAACAGGAGGTCATTGCACGCGCCCATCACCATGACGTGCCGGTCTTTTCCGGAGCGTTCACGCCGGGCGAGATTCAGGCCGCGCACGAATGGGGCGCCGATGTGGTCAAGGTGTTCCCGGCCGAGATGTTCGGTCCCGCGTACCTGAAGGCCGTGCGGGCACCCCTGCCCCACCTGCGGCTAATGCCCACCGGAGGAGTCACGGTCGAAAACGCCGGGGCATGGATTCGGGCGGGGGCCTGCGCGCTGGGCGTGGGGAGTACACTTACCGACCCGAAGGCCATCGCGGAAGGCAACTTTGCGTTGCTGACAGAACGCGCCCAACAACTGCACGAACAGGTTCGGCAGGCCAGGGCGTAAGTCCTGTTACTCTGCCGACGCGTGGACCGTCTGTTTCACGCCTTCGGCCGGTGAAGTGGGCGTACTGTGGAATCGCTGTTCGAATTTGCTGCTGTCGAAAATGTAGTCGCGGTCGTACTGGTACATCATCTCGTGCATCTCTCGCATAAACGGCACAAACCAGCCCATCACCCCGATGAGCCAGACCGGCAGGGCCAGCACTTTCGGGCGTAGCCCCATCTCCTTCGCAAAAAGGTCGACCCACTGTTTGCCCGTCAGGGCCTCGCGGCTCGTGGGCACGTGCCACACCTGGTTGTAGGCGTCGGGCGTCGTGGCCAGCAGCGCGGTGGCTTTGGCGGCATCGGGCGTGTAGGTAAACGTATGCTTCTTGTCCAGCGGCCCGAACCAGGTCGCCCGCTTGCGTTGCAAAAGCCCTTTGTAGACCGTCTCGACCAGAACGCTTTTGTCGTTCTGCGGGCCGTAAAAGTCGGCCGCGCGGACAATCATCGCGGTGAGGGCGCCCGCCTCTACGGCATCGAAAATCATCTTGTGCAGCCGGGCACGGACTTCCCCCTTTTTACTTGTGGGTCGGTGCGGCGTCTCTTCCGTCATGCGACCGAGCGAATCGCGGTCGTACATGTAGACGTTGTCGAAAAACACCAGTTTGGCGTCGTACTCTTCGCAGGCGTCGATCACGCTGCGCATCAGGCGCGGCCATTTCTCGCGCCACACGTCGATGTTGTAGTCGAACCCCACCAACAAATACACCACGTCCGATCCTTCGACCGCGCTGGCGACCGCGCCCGGTTTCGACAGGTCGGCCGGGAACAGTTCGTCGGTCGGATTGATTTTCTGCGGATTGCGGCTCACCAACCGAATCTTGTCGGTGTAGCGGCTCAGTTCTTTGGCCAAGGGCACGGCGATGGTGCCGCCCGCCCCGAGGATGGTATGCATGGTATCAGGCGAAGAGGTATACGAGCATGAAACGTTCTGGTGATGCGCTGCCGCCGCACGGTTTTCAGAAACCGGCCGGTTATTTCATCACTTCGATGGTGTTGAGTTCGGGACCGCCCCCCTGGTTGGCCGAGCCTGCCGCGATGTACACATCGCCCTTGTAAAGCACGGCTTGTGTGCCGTGCCGGCCGGTGGTCAGCGAGTCGAGGGTCAGCCACGTTTCGGTTTGCAGGTCGAGCGCTTCGGTCTGGCTGTGGGCCAGCTTCTGCGGGCTTTCGCCCCCGATGATGACCGCCCGCCCATCGAGAGGAACGGCGGTGCAACCTGCCCGCTGCGTCGGGATGTTGGCCGTAGCCGGGAGCGTGCGCCATTCGCCCGCTCCGAAATCGTAGACGTCGACTTCGGGGATGGTGGTGTCGAGTACGTGACCGGTACGTGCGGTGGAGTTTCTGCCCCCGGCCAGCACCAACTGATCGCCAATCACGGCGGCCTGTACGTGGTCGCGCGGACGGGGGGCATCGGCGAGCCGCTCCCACGTGTTGGTTTGCGGGTCGTACTCGTCCATCCAGGCGACGTGCCCGTCCCAGTGTCCGTCCTGAATGCCGCAGATCACGTAGATCTTGTCGTTGTAGACCGTCGCGGCCGCGGCGCCGCGCCGACGTCCTTCGGGCACGGCTGCGCCCTGCCGCCACTGGTCCTGTTCGGGATTGTAAATGTAGATGTTGGGCACGGGGTCTTCGTGCGGATACGGCCCGGTCAACGCCCCGACCACGTAAATTTCGTCACCGTAGGTCAAGGCCTGAAAGTGGTGCATTTCGATGGGCATCGCCGCTTTCTTCTCCCAGCGGTTGGTAGCCGGATCGTACATCTCCACCACCTTGTCGCCCCGCCCGCCCAGCAGGTAGAAGCGGTCGCCGACCCGCGCAAAAGCATTTTCGCTGCGAACGTCCGGCAGGTTTTGGGTATCGATGGCTTCCCAGTGGCGTTCACGCTCCGAGGCGCATCCGGACAGCCAAAGGACCAGCAGCGCAACGAGCAATAAAGGTTTGTTCATGGTGGAGTGAGATGAGAGGTGTGCGAATGAGCCTTGGGTAAGAAGGCAGGTAAAAATAGCGCAAATCTCTCGTCCGACTACACTCCCCGGACAAATTCAGACGCCCGCTCGGCTACTCGGTAAACAGCGCATAGGGCGACAGTTTTGCATCCGCCGGGCCGCCACCCGTTGTCGCCATGGTCGCATTCGGGATGATGACGGTAAAGGTGGTTCCTTTCCCGAAGTTCGAATGTACCTGAATCTGCCCACTAACGCCCTCCAGCGACGTGGAGACCAGATGTAACCCCAGCCCTACGCCCTGCGCCTGGCCGGTGGCGCGGTAAAACATCTTGAAGATGCGCTCCTGATCTTCCGTCCGAATCCCGATGCCGTTGTCCGTAAACGTGATGACCGCTTCTTCCGGCGTGGTGTGGTACCCGATTTTCAACAGGTGCGTGTTTTTGTTCCGATCCTGGTATTTCAGGGCGTTGGACATCAGGTTGCGGGCGATGGTCCGCAGGTGAAACGCATCGGAATAGAACGGATGCTTCTGTTCGCCTTTGAGTGTGACGTCCACTCCTTCGAGGTAGATGGCGGCCTCGAGCGACAAACGCACGTCTTCCAGCAGCGCTCCCAGGTCGATCAGGTCGGGCTGCAAGTCTTTGTGGCGCACGCTGATCAGGCTCAGCAGTTCGGTCAGGAGCTGGTCCATCTTCAGCGTGGTTTTGTCGATCATCCCCAGGTACGTCTGGTGCGGTTCCGGGGCAGGCACGGGCCGGATCAGCGCCATCAGCCCCCGCAACGACGACAGGGGCGCACGCAAATCGTGGGTAGCACGGTACAGGAACTGTTCCAGGTCCTGCTTGGTACGCTCCAGGCTCCGGTTCGACTCTTCCAGACGGAATTGCAGCTTCACCAGGCGTGTTACCAGCCGATGGGCCAGGAAGTAAAAAACCGACAGATACCCCAGGTCCTTGACGAACGATGCTATGAAGGAGTACATATCCCACCATTGCCCGTCTGTCCACATGCCGCGGGCCACGGTACGGAGGACGTCCATCACGATAATAAAGCACAGGGCTGCGAGTGCCGTAGGCAACAGCAAACGGTGCGCCTGCGACAAATGAGGGCGAATTTTCATGCCAAATACGAGCGTGGAAAAAGCCTGGCCCGCAAAGCATACCTCCTTGGGTTTCAGCGCATTGAAATTACTTAAAAGCCAACGATACCGTTCAGATAATACAAAAGCCTCAGCGCAGATCAAGTAATATCCAGCGGATGTAATGTACAGAAAATCAACTACCTGCACGTGTAACATGGTCATTTAAAATAAAATCAGCGGGATGATGCCTTACGGGCAAATCACAGAATTTTCCTGTTTTCGTATATTTTCCAACGCCTCCGGTCAGGCAAAGGCCTTCGCCCATCTTTTGGCCTCCAGCGGCAGGTAGATTCTCCTGAAAATGATCGGGAAGACGAGCAGCGTCAGCACCGTGGCCGTGATCAGTCCGCCGATGACGACGATGGCCAGCGGTTTCTGGGTTTCGGAGCCAATGCCGGTCGAAAGCGCGGCGGGCAACAGCCCGATGGCCGCCATGGTCGCCGTCATCACCACGGGGCGCACGCGGCTCTCCACCCCGGCGCGAATGGCCTCTTCGAGCGGCATGTGCAGGGCCAGGTTTTTCTTGAAGACCGAAATCAGGATCACGCCGTTTTGCACGCAGATGCCGAACAGGGCAATGAAGCCGACGCCGGCCGAGATGCCGAAAATGGTGCCGGTCACGTGCAGGGCCAGAATGCCGCCGATCATGGCGAACGGCACGTTGAGGAGCACCAGTCCTGCGTCGCGGGCCGTACCGAAGGTGATGAACAGCCAGAAGAAGATGGCGATCAGGCTGATGGGCACCACTTCGGTGAGGCGTTGCGTAGCCCGTACCTGGTTTTCGAATTCGCCGGTCCACTGAACGCCGTAACCTTTGGGCAATTTTACGGCCTGGGTGACGCGCTCTTTGGCATCCTGAATGGTACTGCCCAGGTCGCGCTCCCGGACCGAAAACTTCACCCCGATGAACCGCTGGTTGTTGTCCCGGTAGATGAACGCCGGACCGGTCGCGGTGCGGATCTCCGCAATTTCCTTGAGCGGAATTTTGGTGCCTTTCAGCGTGGGGACCATCAAGCGGGCAATGGCGTCTTCGGAGCGGCGGTAGTCTTCCTGGTAGCGCACCCGAATGTCGAATTTCCGTTCTCCTTCGTAGAGCTGGGTCGCGGTTTTGCCGCCGATGGCCATTTCGATGACCGCCTGCGCATCGGCCGTGGCCACACCGTAAACCGCCATTTTCTGTTGATCGAGTAAGATGGAAAGCTCCGGTTGCCCCACGTTGCGCAAAATGCCCACGTCTTTGATGCCCTCCACGTCTTTGATCTGCGCAATCACGTCGTTGGCAAGCGCATCGAGCGTACCCAGATCAGGCCCGAAAATCTTGACCGCGTTGGAGGCGTTGATGCCCGCCACAGCTTCGGCCACGTTGTCGATGATGGGCTGCGAGTAGTTGTAGACGATGCCGGGATACTGCCGCAGCTTGGCGTCCATTTCTTCGATCAGTGCGTCGACCGAGATGTCGCGCTGCCACTCTTTTTTCGGCTTCAGGTTCACCTGACACTGCACGTAGTAGAAGCCCGAGGGGTCGGTGCCGTCGTTGGAGCGTCCGGTCTGCGACAGCACGCCGTTCACTTCGTCGAACGAATTCAGTTCCCGGCGCAGAATGCGGACCATTTCGGTGGTTTCGCGCAGGGAGCTACTCATCGGCAGTTTTGCTTCTACCCACAGCGCCCCTTCGTTCAGTTGCGGCAGAAACTCCGTGCCCAGGAATTTGGCCGAAAAGCCCGTCAGCACCAGCAATGCCAGCGCCGCGACCAGACTCGCCGTGCGGTACCGGAAGCAAAATTCGAAGGCGCGCATGGTGACGCGGTTCAGCCATATCACAAACGGATTGTGTTTTTCTTTTACGTTTCGCTTCAGCAGGATCGACACCAGCACGGGCACCAGCGTCAGCGTGAAGAACAAGGCTCCCAACAGGGCAAAGCCGAGGGTCCAGGCCAGGGGTGAGAACATTTTGCCCTCTACTTTCTGAAAGGCGAAAATGGGCAGCAGCGCGGTGATGATGATCAGCTTCGAGAAGAACACGGCTTTCCCCATTTCCGTCCCGGTTTTGCGGATCAGCCCCAACTTGGTCAGGCGGTTGAAACGCGCCATCCCTTCCTGGTGGGCCTTGTGGTCGAGGGCCACAAACAACCCTTCCACCATCACCACCGCCCCGTCGATGATGATCCCGAAGTCGATGGCTCCCATGGAGAGGAGGTTGGCCGACATGCCGCGCAGGCGCAGGCAGATGAAGGCAAACAACAGCGCCAGCGGAATGATGATGGCCACAATGACGGTGGTGCGCCAGTCGGCCATGAACAGAAACACGATGACGGTCACGAACAGAATGCCTTCGGTCAGGTTGCCCAGCACGGTGTGGGTGCAATACGCCATCAGGTTGTCGCGGTCGTAGAACGTCACCATCTTCACGTCGGAGGGCAGCACCTGCTCGTTCAGTTCCGTCACCTTCGCTTTGACGCGTGCCAGCACTTCGCTCGGATTTTCGCCCTTGCGCATTACCACAATGCCTTCCACCACGTCGTCGTTGTCGTCCTGCCCTACCTGCCCCACGCGCGGCGCGCTACTTTCCCAGACGTCGGCCACGTGCCGCACCAGAATGGGCGTGCCGTCCAGGTTCTCGATGATCACGTTCTCGATCTCCGGGATGTTGTTCAGCAGTCCCAACCCACGCACCACGTACGCCTGACCGTTTTTCTCGATCACGTCGCCGCCCACGTTCACGTTGCTGCGCGCCACGGCCTGGTAGACTTCCAGCGGTGTGATGTCGTACTTCTGCAAACGCGCGGGGTTGATACGGATCTCGTAGATCTTTTCCTGCCCCCCGAACGCCACCACGTCGGCCACGCCGGCCACGCTGCGCAACTGCCGGTCGATCACCCAGTTCTGGAACGTCAGCAATTCCCGCGTGTCGCGGTCGGGGCTTTCCAGCGTATAGCGGAAAATTTCGCCGGTCGGGCCGTAGGGCGGCTGCACGTCGGGTTCGGCTCCGTCGGGCAGCCCCACGTTGCGCAGCATGTTGTTGACCTGCTGGCGCGCAAAAAAGTCGTCCACATCGTCTTCAAAAATGATTTTGATAACCGACAGGCCGAACATGGTCGAGGAGCGGACGTTGGTTTTCCGTTGCACGGCGTTCATGGCGACCTCGATGGGCATTGTCACGAAGCGTTCGACCTCTTCGGCACTGCGGCCGGTCCACTCGGTCACAACGATGATCTGCGTGTTGGTTACGTCCGGAAACGCTTCCAGCGGCGTATGCAGGTAACTGAAGATGCCCCCGACGACCAGCAGGCCCGTCAGGAAGAAGGTAAAGAATCGGTTCTTCAGCGAAAACCCGATGATGTTTTGAATGAGCTTATGCATCTGATTGTCAAATGGCAAACTACAAATTGATTTCAGGGAGTGAGCGGAGTTATGAACCCGCGTGTTAGCGTCGGAGCATGATGCGGCCGCGCGTGGCTGGAGCGACGTACCCCGTTTCGTTGGGCGATGCACTTGTCAACGTGGTACGGCTGGCGCTAATCATTGAGGGCGTCGTAGATCATGAGTTGGTACCGGGAGATGACCTGTTCACCGGGGCTGAGGCCGCGCCGTACGAACGCCTGTCCGTCGAGGGTGCGGTCTACTTCCACCTCGCGGGTTTCTACCTGGCAACGGTCGCGGTACAGCATCACGAACGAGCGGCTTTTGTCGAAGATGACGGCCTGCCCCGGAATGGTCGGTAACTCCCGGTTTTCGGCGTAGCGGATCGTTACGTTGGCAAACATGTCGGGCTTCAGACGGTAGTCGGGGTTCGGCAGACGGATGCGGACTTTCATGGTGCGCGTCAGCGGATCGAGCACGTTGTAGACCTTATCGACTTTGCCCGTCAGGACCTGATCGGGGTAGCTCAGCATCACCACGCGTGCTTCGAAGCCCTCGCGCACCCGCGCGATGTCGGTTTCGTACACGTTGGCCACCACCCACACTTCGTTGAGTTGCGCGATGGTGAACAGCTTGTCGGCCTTGTCGGAGCGGATCTGCATGTCGTGGTTCACGTTTTTCTCCACCACAAACCCAGCGATGGGCGCTTTCAGCACGTAGTCGGAGCGCTTGCCGATGGTGTAGATCTTAAAGACTTCTTTCAGGCGATTCACTTCGCCCTCGGCCTTCTCGAATTCGCGGCGGGCCGTGATCAGTTCGCGTTCGGACGAGAGCTGCCCCTGGTAGAGGTCTTCGGCCACGTCGAGGTTTTTCTGCGCGATCAGCAGGTTCGACTGCGCCGCGATCAGCTGCTGCTCGTATTCGGCAATCTCCCCGCTCTTGATCACCGCCAGCGTCTGGCCCTTTTCCACGTAGTCGCCCAGTTGCACGTTCACTTCCTGCACGTAGCCCCCCACCAGCGGAAACACGTCGATCACCCGGCTTTCGTCCGGCTCGATGCGGGCCGTCAGCCGCAGTTCGCCGGGTAGCGCAGTCAGTTGCACCGGGCTCACTTCCAGGTGCTTCATCAGCGTATCGGTCAGGCAAAACTGGTCGTCCCTGCGGCCATCCGCCGTAATTTCCTTGTGGCAGGAAGTCAACGCCACCGCCAGGGTCAGCGCCCCCAGCACCCCGTAGGTAAACCGGAGGGCGCGGCGGGTGCGCCGGGGATAGGCCGGGGTGCGGGGTGCGGAATGAGGATACACCAGCGGTTCTTCGGCAAAGAGGCGCTCGGTAGCGACCTGACGCATCAGGTCGGCAAACAATCCATTACTTAGTCGTTTCATCGTTGAAGAGGGTTTTACCGACCACGTAGTTCAGTTCTTCGTAGGCCCGGATGCGGTCGTTTTCCAGGCGGTAGAGTTGGAGAATACTCTCCTTGTAGCTTTCGTAGAAATCGAGGAATTCCAGGAGCGTGACGTTGCGCTTCTCGAAGTTTTGCAACACGCCCTCCTGCAGCCGGTCGAAGTCGTCGGCAAACGAGGGATCGATGTTCTGGTAGCGCGCTTCGGTCTGGTGTACCTTCTGGTAGGCGGCCACCACTTCGTTTTCGAGGGTAAGCTGGTGGTGTTCCAGGCGGCCCTGTTCGGCGGCAGTCAGCGCTCGCGCCATGCGGATGTTGCCCTGATTGCGGTTCCAGAGGGGTAACGTAATCCCCAGCGTTACGCCGGTGTAGTGCGGGAAGGCGCTCCCGATGCGGTCGTAGACCAGCCCCGTGGTCAGGTCGGGCACCGCCATGGCGCGTTGCAGCGCATGGTCGGCCTGTCGCAGCTCCACCAGCGTGGCCTGCCCTTTCAGGTCGTAGCGGTATTCCGACGCGGTTTCCATGCAAAACGCCAGCGACTGCGCGGCAGCCCCCCGTTTGGCGATGCGGTACCGGTCGGTATCGACCACCGGACGGAAGTCGGTTTCGCCGCCGCGCCCCAGCAGAGTCCGGAAGTCGCGCTGCAAATCGGCCAGTTGGTTGAGCGTTTCGGTCCGCTCGTTTTCCAGTTGAAAGAGAAACGCTTTGACGCGCGTGAACTCCTTGAGCGAGAGGTTGCCTTTTTTCTGTTGCACCTCCATCAGCGCGACCGTATGGCGCAACGAACCGATCTGATCGTTGTACAGCGCCAGCGAGGCCTGCGTGAAATGGAGTTCAAAAAACGTTTGCCGCAGTGCGTAGCGTAGCGAACGCAACAGGTCGTAGAGTTCGTATTCGGTTTGGCGGGCGCTCAGTTCGGCCACACGCACCCGGTAGCCCCGCTTGCCCGCCAGCGGAATCAGCTGCTGAAGTTGCACGGCCTGCTGTGTGGCGGTCGGCGAGTTAACTTCCAGCACCCGTCCGGTGGTGGGGTTGTAGAGGTTGTGTTCGAGGGAAAGCTGCGGGTTGTCCCACAGTTTCTGCTGGACGACCTGCGCACGCGCCGCTTCGATCTGGTAATGCCCGGCCAGGAGCATCAGGTTGTTGGTCTGAAACAGTTGCTCGGCCTGCGCCAGGGTGATCGGCTCCGGCACACGCGCCGTTCCGGTTTCCTGCGCCCGGAGCACACTCCCGGTGAGGCCTGCACAAAGAAGAAAAAGAAATTGCCAGTTCATGGTTGAATGATTTCACTGGCAAAGCACACACCGCAGTATTAAAGGGACATAAATGACAAATTAAAAAAGGCTTAAAGGCGCAAAATTAGGCCTAAAAAGGTACAGGCTCGGGTTCTGAAGCGTACCGCGCTTCTACCGAACGGCCCGCCCGACAACGGGACTCCGAACGGAAATCTGCCGAGGATGTCTGGTGTTATTCTATGCCTTCGCGCCCTTTAATCTTGCATGGCCGCCCCCTTCCGTGTAGGATACGACCTCCCGCAAAAAGCAAAAGGGTGACTCTAAGAGCCACCCTGGTTCTACCCTCCTTGGGAGGATTATGTTCGGGGAGAACTACGCTTTTACGAGTGAGGAGTGGGAGATTGGTTCAAGCGTGGGTAGGGTAGAACGATGAGCACTGGGCCGAAGGCGGGCGGGCCGCATCAGGTTGCGCAAGACGCGCCCCACCATCCGGGGCGTTAACAGACGTGCCGGAGGGGCCAGCAAATTCAGGACTTCTGCCAAGGTTTTGCTGACCAGGGGATCGGTGTGGGTAGCACGGTGTACCCACGAGAGGTAGGCATTGATCAGGCCAGTTCCCCAACGCCGGGGACCGGTTGCCTGAGGATAGCGAAAATCTTCTCCGACGGCCGTTTGCCAGGGGATATCAATGAGCTTCGCGATACGTTGGAAATAAGGTTCTGCGATATTCCAGAGATCCCCCTGCCGCTCCTGCAGCAGTTCATCCAGCGTAGCCGCCTGCAACAGGGCGGAAGTCATGCCTTGCCCATAGATGGGATTGAAACTGCAGACGGCATCGCCCAGCACCAGATAGCCCTGCGGAAAGCTGTCGAACTTTTCGTAATGACGACGGAGGCTGTACGGAAATTTGTGGGTAAAGAAGTCGGAAAGCGGCTCACACCGACTCACCAGACTGTACAGCTCCGGCGTCGGCAAGTTTCTGGCAAACGCCCTAAACGCCTCCTCCTGGCAGGGAGCGTGGTCGCCGTGCCAGCCAAAGAGGGATACGATCCACCGGTCGCCCTCTACCGGAAACGCGGCCCCTCCGCGCCGCTCGACCGGTGCATGGGGGGTACTTGCGATCCAGCTCGGCAACCCTGATGTTTTAGGCTGACGTCGGTACACACGGGTCGTATAGCCTGTTCCACAGCGCACCTTCACCTCCTGTGGCGCCGCGTACCCTATCTGTTCGAGCCATTTTCCTGAACGGGAACCTCGTCCGGAGGCATCTACGATCAGATCGGCCTTCCACGTGAACGTCTCGCCGCTGGGTGACGTCACCCGTACGCCCATCACCTGTTGCTGCAAGAGGTCTGGCACCAGTCGCTCTGCTGAATAACCGCTCAGCACTTCCAGGTTTTTCAACGGCAGTACCCGCTCCCGGACTTTCCACTCCAGAAAAGGACGGCTGGCAAACAGCACCTGCTTTCCTAAGCTAAACGGAGCCCGATAGCCGCCGTACGTGTGCCAGATCATCGCGTGTCCCGGGTCGCCGACCGTAGCACCTTCGGCGTTGAGTTCGGCCGACAACCCGGGGAAATAGCGTTGCAGCAATTCCAGCCCTCGGGCCAGCAAAATATGCGCATGGTTCGCCTGGGGTTGCCCTTTGCGCGACTGAGGCAGGGCAGAGAGCGAATCGCGCTCAATCAGGTAGACTTTTGTAAAGTGGTCGGAGAGCACCCGGGCAGTAACTAAGCCGGCGATGCTGGCACCAATCACAATGGCAGACTGGTTTTGTGTGAGTTCGGTCATTTCTTCCATCGGTTTATGCAACCCCTTATCATGCAACTTGCGCTGGCCACCCGGGCGGTCTGCAGAGGTCGTCCTGTTGCTTGCGGCCGATTTGGTCGTCGGAAGCTCTGGCGAGGCAGTTCCCGCCGTTTTCCCGAATCGGCATGCTTGCCGCACGTTACTTAACGCTGCCTCCTGACCGCGCCCCGGGTTTCGGAGGAATGCAGGCGGCGGGCCGTCTGTTCGTCTGATCATCGTCGGCGTGATTCTACCTCACGTAACGCGTCCGAGGGCCGTTTTCTGAAAAGTTGCCCGGAAGAGGCAGCACACGTTGCACCGCCTCTTTCGGCAACGGGTTGCACGTTACACGCGCGGTTTAGCTGTTTTCGTTTCGGGGACCTCCTGCGTTTGCTTGGAGTAGGTGGGGCAGTACCGCACACCACAAGCGCTTACGCTCATCACCACGACCAGCGCGATCCAGATCTTTGCTTTCATAATCAATGTGCTGTCGAGGCGAAAACTTAGTTTCCGGTTGCTGCGACGAAGAAGTTTTTAGCCGGTCCGCCGCCCTGGCCGAGCACACTGCCCCGTACCTTGTTGTCGTTCGAGAAGAAGTACAACGGACTACCCTGGTAAGCCAGTTGAGGTCCCAGGTCATCTTCCCGCGTCACGACCGTGAAGTCGCTGGCTTTTAAGGAAGACGGAATGACCGGGTTTTCTACCGCTTTGAACGGCGGCCATACGGTGGCACAGCCGCCCTTGCAGTTGCTGATGCCTTCTTCGTCGCCGGTCGTGTGGTACAAGCTCACGCCCCGGTCGTCCGTCAGGTACACCACCGGATCTTCGCCTTCGGCGACCGATTGCCGCCCTACCAACACCGTGTAGTCGGGTTTGGCGACGTGAAATACTCCGTTGCGCCCGTCGCCCAGAGTTTCGGCGGGCGCTTCCAGCACCCCATCGCCTTCGGGAGAGAAGTAATATAGAGGCCACCCTTTGTACGTGAGTTGCTTTTGGCCATCTTCGCGCGTGATGGTAGCAAAGTCGCTTTTAGACAGCCCCGCGCCGAGTTTCAGGTCGTAAACTTCGCCCAACAGCGGCGGCCATATTTCCGCACAACGACCGTTGCAAGTGCTTTCGCCGGTTACATCGCCTGCAAAGAAATACAACGACTGCTGGTTCTGGTCGGCCAGCACATTAGTCCCGACGACCTGGATTTTGAGTCGGTCGTCCTCCAGGTCTTCCTTTTCACAACTGGCCAGCATGCCGAGCACCAAAGCGGCCCTAAACAACGGTTTGAGATAATTGAGAGAAGAGTTCATGAGTTATTGAATTTGATTTGAAATGAGCATGTGAAGGAGCGCGAAATCAGGTCCTAAACAGACCGACTTCGCAAATGAAGTATGAAAGAGCATTGCTACGGGCACGAAGCCTCAACCCACCTGATAGCGGGGCCGTTTTACGCCGTAGAGAAGGCTTTTATCAGAAAAATTCGAACCAGTGGTGCGCTACCATTAGCGCGATCGAAAACTACATTTTAGTGGTACCCTCCCACTACCGGTCGAGGTGGGCCGCCTGCTGCCACGCAACGAAGGGTGAGCGCCCCCCTCGCCACGTGCGCAGGTCTTATGCAGCCAACGGTTAGTAGTACTGAGTAGAGCAAGCCAAGCCGGAAGCATTTGTGCTAAGTTCAGCATACAGGCGCTGTAATTCGCTGAAGACCGATTTTGCTGATGCGATCCGCCTTATCAGAAACGCTGGTTTTTAGCGCGGGGGCCGGTTGGCTGTGCGTTGGATTGACCCACCCCTACTACCGTATGCTCTTTTACCACTATCAAGGGTCTGTTCTTAGCATTAGGGCCGGTAATGGCTCGCTCAGATACCGGATGAGTCACAACAATTTTAGAGTCGGGCATGTACTGAACAGGCGTAGCATTTTTAGCCTTAGGCCCTTTGAGTGAAGACCGCTTGGTCATTTTAGTAACCTCAGTAACCTCGTTCGTGGAGTACACAGGCGTTAAGCGCAGATCACGCGTAGCGATGGGATGGAGAGGCCATCCCTGTAGAGTAGTTGAGAAAGAGACAATGAACAAGGTAAGGAGCCAGGTGCTGGTTTGCATGAGTGTTTACTTGAGTGAGCAAGTGTTTCTGATTACACTGCAAAAATGCACACACAAAGGCCCTGCCCGATAGAACAAACCCGGCAAATCAAATCACATTTCCGACACCGCGCCATAATAAATCCGACAAGGCTAGCACATTTCCGACATCCCTGAGCCTCAGACGCTTTCCTGCAACAAGGCCGACGGACTACGGCCAAACTCCTGCTTAAAACACTTGGAGAAATAGGAGGGGCTGGGAAAACCCGTTTGAAACGCGATTTCCACAATGTTGTCCTGCTGGCTCAGGAGCAGCTCCTTGGCCCGGTGCAGGCGTACAGAGCGAATCAACTGGTTGGGCGACTTGTTGGTGATCGATTTGATTTTACGCTGCAGTTGCCGCTCGCTGATGCCCACTTCCTGGCAAAGCACTTCGATGCCGAACGCTTCGTCGGCCAGATGGTGGTCGATACTCTGCAAGACATCTTCGAGAAGCGAGCCGTTCTGCGGCAGAGGTTGCTGCGCATTGCCGTGCCAGGGCAGGTGCGAGCGCAGCTGGTCCATCACCAGAAACAGGGCCAGCGGTTCGGCAGAGGTAGCCTCGAAAAGAGTTGTATGCGGGGCGAAATTGAGGCCCGCGCCCGATAACAGGTACTTGACGGTCTGCGTCACGACGATCTGGTAGGGGCTGGCCTGCCTCGCAATCGCAGCCACGGTCTCCACGGCCTCTCCACCCAAAAAATTGACGCCCTCGACCACACACTCGCCGATGTGCATCCCTACGGTCAGTTGTACGTTGGTGCCCTGCAACGTATCGCGCAAATCGATACAGCAATGGACCGCTTTGCTGGGGCCTTCGAACGTGGCCACGAAGGTGTGCAGGTGGTCCTGCACCACGTGGCCCCGGTATTGCTCCACCAGGCGATCTACAATCGCCCGCGGCTGCAGTCCGGTAGGCTCGGACGGCGAGAGGCGTCCTACTACAATGGTCAGCAGGTGTTTGTCGTACTTCCGGTTGGGCTTCACGTCCCGAATAAAGGCTTTCATTTCGGCCATGACCGCCGCCGTATTGCCTACCCAGAACAGGTGATCGCTCCCCTCTAGCTCCACGAACTTAGCGCCCCGGATGCGCTGGGAGATGAAACGTCCCTCTTCAATTTTCACGTCGATGTCGTGCGTACGCTGCATCAGCAACGTGGGCACTTCGATGGAACCCAGAATGTCGATGATATCTACCTGGGTATTCATTTTGGTCAGCACCAGCGCCGCACTCGGACTGGCCCCCGAACGGAAGTAACTGGCCAGCCAATCCAGAAAAGACTTGTCGTCGACTTTGGAAGGCGCCAGCGATTCCAGCCCCATGTCACCGCTTCCCCAGCTGTTTTCGATCATGTCGTACACCTTCTGTCGCTCGTCGTCGGTCGGAGCCCACGGATACTCGGGGGTGTAGCGTCGTTTGGCAAACACCCCGAAGGTGATGAGGGCCATGGTGCGGTTGGGATACGTCGCGGCAAACAGGGCCGACACCGACCCGCCCTCGGAATGCCCGAACAACACGGCCTTTTCTGACCCCACCGCATCCATTACGGCCCGTATGTCGTCCATCCGTTCTTCGAGGGTCGAGAGCTCCACCACGCGGTCGGACAGCCCCGTCCCCCGCTTGTCGAACAGAATGACCCGGGCAAGGGTCCCCAGTTCCTGTAAGAAGCGCACCAGTTCCGGACAGGCCCACATCCAGTCGATGTTCGACACCCATCCGGGAATGTACACCAGGTCGATCGGTCCGGAGCCGAATACCTGGTAAGCAATGTTGATACGACCACTTTTTGTGTATTGGGTGGCTGGCTTCATTACGATGTTCGATTAAGATCCGCTGCAAACGCTCACGAGGCGGGTGCAGGCTTTTGCAGCGGGGGCTGGCGGCGGCGGAGCGTTACCGGCAGACAGCCTGCGGGTCAATTTGTCGATAAGTTTTGGGAATACCATAGCCCAGCGGTGCCGGAACGCTGGTTTTCTGCCTGACGAAGGTCCCAAGGTGGCATGGTAAAGTCCCGTCGGCCAGGTGGCAGACTTCGCTTCGGGAACGCTACCCACCTCAGGCGCAAGACAGCATTACGCCTGCAAATGGTGATTCTCCTCGTATTTCCGATCACTCCTTTTCCTACCGGTGTCTTGCTCGCTATTTCTGAAAGGGGCCTGTGACTTGCTCAAAAGCGATGCATCCTTTTAGCAAACGTCCTGTTCGGAAAGCATGCCCTGATCTTCGTTCGATGATGGCGCCATCCACGCAACTCGACCTTTCACAACAAGCGCACATGCCGCGCACCCCGCTTCTGGCCCCGGTGGGCTGGGAACGCACGAACCGGCTGAACCTCTCCCACGTGGCCTTGCTGTATCGTTTCGATTACTAACCTGGAAGAATTGTGTGTTTCGGCTCGCTTCCGCACATGGACGAAAGAAGCTTTTTATTGATTCGCCGAAGCAATTCCCCGGCTTTTGCCATTGCCCTCGTACGCTCTTGCTTTTTTCCAACTTTATCTTCGCAAAAACCTTACACAGGCACGAGATTTGATAGCTTCGTTTCTCGGGGAAAGGCCCCACTCCCCTATCTTGGGGTCCTATTCTTATGAAAATACTGCTGGTAGAAGACGAGCCCAAAGTGGCTCAGTTTATCAAAAAAGGGCTCGAGGAGCAATCTTACGAAGTGGAGGTAGCCTACGACGGCTTTCTGGGACGGCGCATGGCACTGGATCGCCCGTACGACCTGATTGTACTGGACGTAAACCTGCCGCAGGTGAACGGATACGAGGTGTGCCGCGCCATTCGACAGCACGATGCCAAGGTGCCGGTCCTGATGCTGACCGCCTTCGGGACGATGGACGACAAGGTGATGGGCTTCGATGTAGGAGCCGACGATTATCTGGTAAAACCGTTCGAGTTCCGGGAGCTGCTGGTCCGCGCCCGCGCCCTGTACAAACGCACCCAGTATACGCCCCGCGACACGAACGTGCTGCGCGTCGCCGACCTGGAACTGAACCTGGAAGAAAAGACGGTGCGCCGTGGCGACACGTCCATCCAACTGACCGCCCGCGAGTTTGCCCTGTTGGAATACCTGTTGCGCAACCGCAACCGCGTGGTGTCGCGCATCGACATTGCCGAGCGGGTCTGGGACGTGTCGTTCGATACGGGCACGAACGTAATTGAGGTGTACGTCAACTTTCTGCGGAAGAAGATCGACCGCGACTTCTCACCCAAGTTGATTCATACGGTGGTGGGCATGGGTTACGTCCTGCGTGCGTCATGACCATCCGCGAAAAAATCAGCTACCTCTTCGCCTGCATCACCGCTTCTATCTTACTGGTTTTTTCCCTCGCCATTTACTTCTTTTCGGCGCAATACAGCCTGCAGGCGTTCCAGACCCGGCTGCGCGAAAAGGCGTTTACCACCGGTCGTCTGCTGATCGACGTGCAGGAGATCGACGAAACGCTGCTGAAAATTATCGACCATAACAACCTCACTTCGTTGCCGAACGAGGAGGTCATCATTTACGACTACCAGAATCACATCCTTTACAAGAGCGGAACCGACACGCTGTTTGTGCCGACGGAAGTGTTGAACCAGGCGCGTCTGGAAGGAGAATACGCCTACCGGGCGGGCAATCGCGAAGTCGTGGCCGTCAAATACACCGATCCGGAAAACCGGTTTGTGGTGGTGGCGTCGGCGTTCGACCAGTACGGCCGGGGGAAACTGCGGAACCTCGCCCTGATTCTGGCCCTGGGGTGGCTGGCGTGCGTGGGGGTAGTGATCGGCGCAGGTTTTTTCTTTGCCCGGGGGGTGCTGCACCCGATGACCCGCGTGGTCGATCAGGTCGCGCGGATCTCGGCCTCGAACCTGGACGCGCGCGTTAATGAGGGCAACGGACAAGACGAAATTGCGCAACTGGCCCAGACGTTCAACCAGATGCTGTCGCGCCTGCAGGCCGCGTTTGAGACCCAGCGTAGTTTTGTGGCGAATGCATCGCACGAGTTGCGTACGCCGCTGACCGCCATGGCGGGCGAAATCGACGTTGCCTTACTGCAGGAGCGCTCGGTCGAAGAGTACCAGGAGGTGTTGCAATCGGTGCAGGACGACAACAAACAAATGATTCGCCTGGTCAACAACCTGCTGGCGCTGGCCCAGGTCAGTGGCGCCACGGCGTCGCTCCCCCTGCGCCCCGTCAGCATCGACGAACTTCTGTGGCAAACGCGCGAACGTCTGTTGCAACAACACCCGGCCTACAGCGTGGACCTCTGGTTCGGTACGGTCGACGAGGGCGATCTGGAAGGCGAAGGCAACGAGCAGCTACTGCAAACAGCGTTTTTTAACCTGATGGAAAACGCCTGTAAATATTCGGACCCACATTGGGTGGGCGTTGAATTGAGCACCACAGCGACGGCCCTCTGCGTCCGCATCATCGACAAAGGTCCGGGCATTCCGCTGGCTGAACAGGCGCGCATCTTCGAACCCTTTTTCCGGGCTAACCACACCCAGCGGGTGGCCGGACACGGCATTGGGCTTTCGCTGACACAGCGCATTGTGCAGTTGCACCAGGGCACGCTCGCACTGCATTCGTCCGAGGGGCAGGGCTCTGTGTTTACCGTGACTTTGCCGAGGGCAGTCGGGGTGGGGACTTCCGCCACAAATGCGCTCATAGCCAGCGCAAACCCAGGGTAAATATTGTTTTAATTTCTTTTTAATCCGGTCTTAAACCCGCTTTAATGTGGGGCCAGGATCTTCGTAACGAAAACATCACGGATGCCCCAATGCGCGTCCAAAGCCCGTTACGAACATGAAAAACCCACTTATTTTCCGCCCGACGGTTACGGCCCTCTCGGACAAAGATTTCGCCACCGTTCCCTCACGTCGCACGTTACTGATGGCCGCCGGTTTTGCGCTGCTGATGCTGATTGCGTTGTCGGTCATGAACATTCGCCTCACCCAGCGCAACAACAACCTCACCGAATTACGCGATGCGGCGCTCCTGAGGGGCGACTCCCTGTTCGCGGCCGAGCTGGCCACCCACCGGGACCTGACCACTACGCAAGAACAGCTTTCGCGCCTCAACGGCGAGCTGAACCAGGTGAACGGCCTGCTGGCCAGCGCTCGCAACGAAGTGAAAAACCAACAATCGCAACTGGCGCGGGCATCGCAGGAAAAAGCCGCGCAGCGCGCCGCCCACGAACGGAAACTGGCCGAGGCCATGGCCCTGCAAAACCAGCTGGAACAGCGCGGCACGCAACTGCAGCGCGACATGAGCAAACTACAGGCCGACAACACCCGCCTGCTGCGCGAAATCGAGGCGCTTCGTGCCGAACGCGACGATTTGCTACGGCGCATCAAAAAGGCAACCCGACTCCAGGCTCATTCCATTCAGGCTCTTCCCCAACGCCAGCGCCGCAACGACCGCTATTTCCCGACCCTGCGGGCCAAACGTACCCACCGCATTCAGGTGACCTTCACGCTGGCCGAAAACGTGCTGGCGCCCGCCGGAAACCGGACGCTCCGCGCCCAACTGGTCGATGCCCGGGGCAAAGAAGTCACCAGCGAAACGGAAACCCGTCAGACGATCCGCTACGAGCAACACGCTCAGGAAGTCACGATGCAGTGGACCCCCAGCGCCCGGTTAGCCGCCGGTGACTACACGGTAAAGCTGTATTGCGACGATCAGGAGATCGGCAAAGCACCGATCACGCTACGATAAGTTAAGTAAGAGAGGAAGCAGAGAAGCCCGTCCTTCAGCAATGAAGGGCGGGCTCTTTTTTTAAGGTTGAGGCGCTCCTTGAAAGAACGCAGCTTTTCAGACTACTTGACGACCCGAACGCTGCGCAACAGGCGGCCAGTCTGTGCATCGTGGAGCTGCACAAAGTACACACCATGCGGCAGGTTGGCCGTCGCGATCTGCACTTCGCCGTTCCGGACGGGCTGCTGTGTTTTCAGCACCACGGCCCCCAGCGTATTGAAGAGCAGAACACCGGCTTCTTGCGGTGCCTGCTCGCGGAAACGTACGTGCAGTTCGTGCGCAAACGGCACGGGATATACCTGCACCGACGCGGCGCTGAGCAATTCTTCGGCGGCCGTTGTCAGTGTATCGACTTTGATGCCGTAGAGCGATGTAGAGCCACTGATTTCGTTCGCGACGACCAGCATGGGCTCGCCGTTGGGGCTGCTTTCGGCCGGGATGAAGACCAGCCCTTCCGGCCCCAGATCGCCGGCAGTGCCGGCTTCCGCATCGCCCGAAAAATCACGGTTGTTGACGTAAGCAGCATACTGCGGCATCGTCGGGTTGGTCACGTCGTAGACCATGACGCCGCCGATGCGCTCCAGTCCGACAAAGGCATAGGTGCGCCCGTTGATCACACCGGTCGTAACGCCTTCGGGTTCGGGGCCTTTGGCGTCGCTGCGGCTATCGAACGAGCCGTTTTCGTCGTTGGTGGAGTTGAAATCGTCAGGATAGGTCGCGGCCGTCACCTGCTCAATCGCGTCACCACTGTCCCATACCAGGTTTCCGTACGCATCCCAAATGGTCAGGGAACGGGCACCGTAGGCAAACAGGCGGTCGTAGTCGCCGTCGGCATCCAGGTCACCGTCGATGCTGGAGACGCCCAGACGTCCCAGGTGGGTTGCTTCCTGCAAGGTAGCGGCCTCGGGAAACGCCACTTCATCCAGCTCCAGGTCTTCCACCCGTTCGTCTTCGCCGCGGTCGTCGCCTTCGTTCGCGGTGATGTAGTAGGTCTCACCGTTGGCTTCGAACGAGGCAATGCCGTCCGGCATAAACATGCCGTATACCGGCCAGTTCTGAATGTTGATCGCTTCGTCGTCGTCGCTGGCATCCAGGCCGTTCCCTCCCGTAAAGCGGATTACGCCCAGCGACACGTCGCTCGAGCCTTCCAGTCCAAAGTCGTTGTCGTTGATTACCGCCAGTGAGCCGTCGGGCAACACGGTTACGCCCTCGGCTTTGTCACTCGGCAGGTAACCCACCGACGGCAGGTTCAGCACCTTGGCCTTGAACACGGGGCGAATGCCCAGCGAATCAAGCTGATCGGGCGTGTACTGCTCAAGCGCCCCGTTCGCCAGCAGCTCAGGTGCCTCCCTAGCGAGCAGGTTCGTGGCTCCCCGCAAGTCGATTTCAAAAATGTATTTCTTCGCGGCGCTCGAAACGTCCGAGTCACGCTCAATGACATAGATTCGACCAGTCGAGGCGTCCCAGGCGGCATCGCCGATTTTATCGACCAGCGACTTCCGACGTTCCGGTTTTTCGAGCAGATAGACGTATTCGGCGACGGGGCTACCGGTGGTCGGATCAATGCCCAGAATGCGAATCACCTGAGAGTCATCAGACGCAGCGCGATCGGGATTTTGCAGCGGCGTTTGGATAAACGCGTAGAGGATGTTGTTGTCGGTATCGAGCGCCATGCCTTCAAACCCCCGGTTCGAGCGGCGCGTTGCGTAGACGGCGGGCAGAGTCTCGTCACCAAACGTGCCTGCCTCTTCGTTGACCAGCGCGGCGGTGCCTTCCGGCACAAAGCGGTTGATCAGTTCGCCTTCGGCCGAGAAGTGATAAAGGGATGGCCGGTACTCGTCGACCATCCAGAACGAACCGTCAGGCGCTTTTACAATGCCTTCCAGGTCGGCCCCGTACGGATCGTACGGCAGGACATTGCCCAGACCGTCGATGGGTTTTTCGTCTACGCCCGGCAGGTTGGGAAAACCCGTAATGGGCAACGTAGAATCGCCCGAAGGACGATAGAGCATAACGGTGTCGACTACGTCGATGAGGCCCGTGGCGGGGTCCATCGTAAAGCGGTAGAGTTTCGCTTCGTAATCCGGCAACAGAAAAACGCGTCCGGTGTCGGTTTCGGCGCCGTTGGGGCCGCGGTCCGGCACGGTCAGAAACTGGTATTTCCCATCAACTTCCGCCTCAAAGAAGAGCCCCGACAGGCCGCCGAACAGCACGTCATTGCCCAGCTGGTCTTGTCCCAACACAGGTTCGTTGAACGTGTATTCCGTCAGCTCGGGTCGGCCACGGTCGTGGAGCTTCCAGCCCAGCGGGTAGATGTCGAGCAGCGCAGCAGTGGCGATGTCGATCACTGCAAAGGCGTTGGCCTCCTGTAAGGTGACAAACGCGGTGGTGCCATCGGGCGAAACAGCGATGTACTCCGGCTCAAAATCGTTGGCGGCCGCAATTTCGGTGAAGAGGCGTACGCCCCGGCTGCGCAGTTCCATTTCGCGACCGTTGTACGCCGCGAACGAAACCGTGGTGGCGGTGGGGTTGGTGTACCCATTGCTCAGGTCGATGATGGTGACCGATCCTTCCGGGTCTACTTCTTCGCCCGGCTCGCCTTCGTTGGCCACCAGGATTTTCGCCCCGTTGGGCGTGAACGTCAACATGTCGGGCAAAGCGCCGACGGGCACGGTCGTGAACTGGCCCGTCAGGGCGACCGTCAGCACGTCGCCAATCAACACGACGCCCGGGTCAGTGGCAGGATCGGCTTCTACGGCGACGGCCACCAGGCCGTTGGCCACCGCAATGCTGTTGGGCGATCCGCCCCCGGTCAGTGCCGCGATGTCGACCGACGTAGCTTTGGTCGGATTGGTCGGGTCCGCCACGTTGAGCACGTCGACGGTAGCACCTCCCGCGTTGATCACGAATAGCAGTTGCGAGCCGGCATCGTACGCGGCAATTTCGGCGGCTCCTTCGTTAAACACTCCCGTTTGGTAGGTGCTCAGCAGTTGCAGCTGAAGCCCAACGGAATCGGCGGCGACGGCGACGGGTGCCTGGGCGTGGGACGTGTGGAGGGGCAACAGGCCCAGCAACGCCGACAGTGCCGTGGCGCGCCAGCCTGCTTTGGGGCAAAGCGCAGGTAAGGGTTGAAGCATAGAAAAGGCAGAATACATGACGCAATAGGGTTAGTGCGACAAAGATTGGGATCCGACCTTGCAGAAACGTTACCCTTACATTATCAATGTGTTAATCCGTCAGGAGAGGCGCAGCGCCTTTTGGCAGAAGCGTGTGGCAGTTTTGTTCTGGTTATGTCGGGGATTCGGAGCATATTTGCACCAACTGTTCCCGACAGAACACCGCAAAACTTTTTCAACAGTATATTCGTGTGATAGAGCGAATCTACTCAACTTTACCCCTACTAGCGCAAAACCTCTTCCCTCTCATGAAACAAGACCTGTATAATTCTACGACGCAGCGCGGTCCGTTCATGACCTTCTTACGCGATTTCACCAAAGTGAACGCGCCACTGGTCATTTCCGTCGTGTTTGTTATTGCTCTGGCGCTTCTGGTCTACAGCTTTCTCCAGATTTCGGTGCTGGCGACGCTGGGATTATTCTTGTTCGGGTGGCTCTCGTTCACCCTGGCCGAATACCTGATGCACCGCTACCTGTACCATATTCCCACGCCTACGCCCCGCCACGAACAGGTTCAGTTCGTATTGCACGGTGCCCATCACGTCACGCCCCGCGACAAAGAGCGGCTGGCCCTGCCCCTACCGCTCGTGCTGATTCTGTCTGCGGTGCTGGTGGGACTTTCCTGGTGGCTGGTCGGTGCCTATGCCTTCGCCTGGACGGCGGGCTTCACGTTGGGCTACGGCCTGTACCTTACGGTGCACTACACGGTACACACCTACCGGCCACCGAACAACCTGTTCCGGTATCTGTGGATTCATCACAGCATCCACCATTACAAAGACGACGAACGCGCCTTCGGGGTCTCGTCGCCGTTGTGGGACTGGGTCTTCGGGACCATGCCCCTGCGCGACAGCGTGGCGTCGTCGCGCAAGATTCAGGAGGTATAAAAACAAAAGACTTCTTTCCAAAAGGCCGCGGTTTCGTCGGCCTTTTTTTGTTGCCGGTCAGGCATGAAAAAAGCCGCACTGGAAGTACGGCTTCTTATTCAAGCTGAAAAAATTTCTTACAGTCGAAAAAGTGGGTTCGTATTGTAAAGACGCGCTTATTTTGATAAACGTTTGTCCGAATCGGCCATCTGAGCAAAGAACCCGGCGAAATTGCGAAATGGATCGTTGTACGCTCCGGTCAATCGGCGAAAAGTGCCGATTGGGCCGAAAAAGCGGTGTATTTCGAGCAAAAAACGCACACGGAAAGCACAAAAAAAGCCGTAGCATAGGCACGGCTTTTCTCTAGTTGAAAAAGTAAACAAGTTGAAAAAGTGGGTTCGTATGGTGCAAACGCGCCGCGCGACGGCAACGTTTCCTCGCTTCCTGCCCAATCGGCCATCTGGGGCATCCGACCGACGAACCGCCGCATCCAGTCGCTTACTGCCTACCGGCGTTTAACATTCCACAACAGCCGCCCGTTGTGTAGTTTTGATCGCTCGTGCATACTACCCCGAAAGTCTCTCCGCCCCGCCCCGATCCGGCCCAGCTGGGCTTCCGCCGTCGTCCGATGGTCGACTGGTACGATCCGCGGCAACTGGCCCAAACGGGCTTGCGTGCTCTTATTTCCTCTACCTTCGGTGCCTACATCGACCGGCGCGAAATTCAGTCGTCGCTGGCTCCGCCATCTACGTGCCGTGACTTTGCTCAGCACAACGAACTGGTGGTCGATTTTGTGGCCGACCTGGGTTCCGGCTGGAATCCTACCTACGCCATGGCCTACACGCTCGCGCAGCCGGAGCTGACGCTTGTGGCGCCCGACGGCACGACGCAGACCACCCGCCGCGGCGACGTGCTGGTGATGGGCGGCGACCAGGTGTACCCGACGGCCACCTGGGAAGAGTATCAGGATCGCCTGGTGGGGCCGTACCACGCGGCCCTGCCGCACGCCTCGGCCAACCCGGCGCTCTTCGCCATTCCGGGCAACCACGACTGGTACGATGGCCTCACGGCCTTTCTAAAGCTCTTCTGTCAGCAACGTTCCATCGGAGCGTGGCGCACGCAACAGTCGCGCAGTTACTTCGCCGTCGAACTGCCGCACCACTGGTGGCTCTGGGGCATCGACATCCAGCTGAATGCCGACATCGACAAACCACAGCTCGACTATTTTCAGGAGATTGGCCGGAAGCTGGGACCGGACGACCGCGTGATGCTCTGCACGGCCGAGCCCTCGTGGATTTTCCAGGCCTACAAAGGCACCACGAAATCGCACGAAAACCTGGAATTCTTTTGTGACAAATGCCTGGGGCCGCACCGCCGACCGGTGATTACCCTCTCGGGCGACCTGCACCATTACGCCAGCTACCGCACCGAACAGCCGCCGTTCCGCTGGAAATTCACGGTGGGCGGTGGGGGCGCGTTTACGCACCCGACCCACCCGTTTCCCGATCAACTCACCTTACCCGAAGGGCACGCCGCCTCCGAAACCGCGGCCGACCCGCTCGCGCAGGTACCCTACCGGGCGCAGACGTTCTTTCCCAGCAAAGCACAGAGCCGGCGGCTGGCGTGGCGCAACCTATTGTTCCCGCTGATCAACTGGCGCTTCAGCCTGATGATGTCGGCCTTTTGCCTGATTTTCTCGTGGGTGCTGGCTACCGCCTCGGGCACGGTGCTCTACGACCCGGAGGTCAACGAAATCATCCGCCACACGCCCTTGGGCGACCTGGCCGAGACCTCGGCGATCTGGCACATTTTTACGATTTACGGACAGGCGCTGCTGAAAAATCCCATCCTTATGCTGATGCTGGTCGGGCTGCTGCTGGCGGTCTACTTTTTCTCGGACCGTAGCCAGCAACGGAAGCTTCCGGCGCAACTGACGGGCCTGTTTCACGGCTTGTTGCAGGGCCTACAGGTGCTGGTGGGCGTCTGGATGGCGCAGTACATCACCCATACGTCCGTGACCATGGGCATGCCCGGGGCCTACGCGCCGTTCCTGTTCGTGCTGCTGTTGACGGTGGTCGGCGGTTTTTTCGGCAGTTTGCTGATGGGCCTGTACCTGTTGTTCTGCACGCTGGTATTGCACACGCACGAAACCGAAGCCTTTTCGTCGCTGCGCGATCAGGATCACAAATGCTTTCTGCGCCTCCACCTGACCCCCGAGCGACTCACGCTCTACCCGATCAAGGTACCGTGTGTGCCACGCCAGTGGGAGTACCATCCGGGCACCCGCCAGTCGTGGTTCACGCCCAAAGCGCCCCTGCGGCACGAGCTGATCGAACCGCCCATCGTGATTCGGCATACGAAACCCGACTAACCCGGCGTTGTGTTCTGCGTTAAAACAGGAGAATCATGTTAGAAGATTAGAGAATCCATGCAAAAAACCATAACCTATGTACTGGGCTGCGTGCTGACCGTTTCGCTGGCCCTGACCGGCTGCGACCGGAACGGTAACCTGAACATCCTCTCGGTCGAGGACGACAAGCAGTTGGGGGCTCAGCTCGATGAAGAAATCCAGACCAGCGGCGACTATAAAATCCTTTCCGAGAACGACTATCCGGAAGCGTACCAGCACATCCGCCGGATTACGAACAACATTCTGAACTCGGGGCAGGTCCCCTATCAGGAAGAATTTGCCTGGAAGGTGACCCTTATTCGCGATGATACCACGCTCAATGCCTTCGCAACGCCGGGCGGTTACATTTATGTATACACGGGGCTGATCAAGTACCTCGACGCCGAAGACCAGCTCGCCGGGGTGCTGAGCCACGAAATCGGGCATGCGGCCCTGCGGCATACGTCGCGGAACCTGACGAAAGAGTACGGCATCGATGTGCTGTTGCAGATCGTGCTGGGCGAGCAAGCCAACAACACGCTGGCCCAGATTGCCCGCAGTTTGAACAGCCTGCGCTACAGCCGTGACTACGAGCGCGAGGCCGACGACGCGTCGGTCGTGTACCTGTCGCAAACGCCGCAATACGAGTGCGACGGCGCGGCCGGGTTCTTCATCAAGCTGGAAGAAGAAGGCAACGCCAACCCTCCGGAATTTCTGAGCACGCACCCCAACCCGGAAAACCGCATCGAGGCCATCCAGGCCAAAGCCACCGAGTTGAAATGCAGCACGGAATTGCAGGACCCGCCCACGTACCAGGAATTGAAGAACAGCCTGCCATAAGGTCAGGTGCCTTACTATGCAGAAAGCCTTCCGCGACGAACACGGAAGGCTTTTCTATGCGTTTTCGGGAAGTATTCGGGACCTCGTCCTTAATTGCTCGTTAGCTTATCGACCCGGTCTTCAGCGACCGAATCGGCCACGGTGTAACCCGCAGCGGGTTCGATTACCTCCAGGCGAATGGACGCCGTTCCATCATCGATCATGTCCAGTTGGCGGGCGGCCGCTTTCGACAGGTCCAGAATGCGCTGGGAATGGTACGGTCCCCGGTCGGTGATTTCTACCGTTACGGTGCTGTCGTTTTCCAGGTTGGTGACGGCCACTTTGGTGCCCAATGGCAAAAGCATGTGGGCCGCGGTCAGGCTGTCTTTTCGGTACGGTTCGCCGTTCGACATGGCGTTGCCCTGCAGCATGTTGGCATAATAAGAGGCCGTTCCTTCCTGCTGGTAAGGCTCCGGGCCTTCTTCTTGCGCGGAGGTTTCTGACTGGCATCCCGCCAGCAACATCGCGCTGAACAAGCCGACCAGCATCCACACGAAGTGGAAGGGACGCCAACGAAGTTTCGGTTCGGTTCGACAATCGCTATCCATAGAGAATGACTTTTTTCTGAAAATTGCTTTCTTATATGTACCGCAAAACCCGGCGGGAGGTTTTTCGAAAAAAGACGCTTTCATATCCGACCTAAATATCGTTCTTTTGCGCACAGTTCAAAATTTCACCAGAAACCGGGCGACATGCCCGCTCTATTTACGTTGACATGGGCATCTTAGGTATTTCTTTTTTCGCAGCACTGTTGGGCGTTTCTGCCGTAATCGGCTTCTGGCTTCAGGGCAAAGACAACGAGCGTCGTAAAGAGCGCGGCCGCCTGTAAGCCCACGCGCGTCCTGATACTCCCGTCCGGTTGGGTACGTTCGCCGCGGTGGCTCACCGCGCGTTCGGGCGCATTCGGAACTTCAACCCCTATTTTCCGTCCTTCAACCCCTTGAATGGCGTCTGTCCCGGATTTTCTTTGTTAGTTTGGGTAGCTTGGCCTTCCTCTACGCTGACGAATGAAAAAAGCCGCCGTCTTCTTCTTTTGCCTCTTGGGTAGTCTGTCCGGCGTTCGGGCTCAAACCGATTCGCTCGATCTACTGCATTTTTACGAGATGTCGATTGAAGAACTCGACTCCATTCGAGCTTCGCAGCACCTTTCGACCGAGATGGAGGCGTACCTGAACACCCTGATTTCGGTCGCTTCGCAAAAATCGTTTTCTGCCCGCAACACCCCCGGCGTGGTCACACTCATCACCCGGGAAGAAATCCAGAATTCCGGCGCACGCGACCTGATCGACGTGTTGCAACTGGTGCCGGGGTTTCACATTGCGTTCGACCGCGACGGGCGCGTCGGCATCGGCATCCGGGGCAACTGGGCCAACGAAGGCAAAGTGCTGATGCGCATCGACGGGCAGGAAATCAACGATATCTATACGGCTGGCATTCTGCTGGGCAACCACTACCCTGTCGACCAGATCGAGCGGATCGAAATTCAGCGCGGACCGGGCTCGGCCATTTACGGCGGGTTTGCCGAATTCGGCGTCATCGACATCGTCACGCGCAATGCCGACACCTTCCGGGGCGTGGCGGCAAGCGTCAACGTCGGGGCCATGGCCCGGAGCCTGGGCCGCGCGACGCTCAACCTCTACGCCGGCCAGCAGTGGAAGAAATGGAAAGTCAACTGGTCGTTTTTCGGAGGGGATGGCAACCGGAGCGATCAGCCCCACTTTTCGTTCTACACCGACGAAGCCATTGCACAGACCGGCACGCTGGGCGGCTACCATGCCCTGGCGGGGCAGTCGCACCTGCAGCCCAGCTTCAGCAACTTGTCGATCCAGCGCGGCGGCTTCAGCTTCCGCAACATCTCTGACTTTTACCAGTACGACGACGTCTCGTTCACCGATTCGGCGGGTGCTCCCGAGGCGCGCGTGGGCGTGCGTACGTCGTACACCGAATTCAAGTACGTTTATCGCCCTACCACCCAGCTTTCCATCACGCCCCGGCTCAACTTCATCGGGCAGTTTCCGGTGTCAGATCCGCCGAATGACAACGATGACAAAAATGCCATTTACCGGCTGCGCGCCAATGTCACTACGCAATACGATTTTACGCACCGCATCAACCTGATCGGCGGCGTCGATTTCTTTGCCGATTACGCCGACGCCACGTACCAGGCAGTATATCAGATCGGTGACGACGATCAGCACTACACCAACCTGGCGCTGTTCGGGCAGACCATCTACCGGCTGCCCATCCTGAATTTCCTGATCGGCGCCCGTTTCGAGCGCAACTCTGCTTTCGGCACCAACTTTGTACCGCGCGTGGCCATGACACGCACTTTCGACCGATTTCACTTCAAGCTGATGGCCAGCGATGCCTTTCGGGCACCGACCATCGGGAACGTGGCGCAGGCGTACGACGGCACTTACGACTGGGTCGTCAATCCCGACAATCCGCAGGATACCCTCGGCATCACCAACCTGGGCCTCAAGCCCCTGAAGGCCGAAGAGACCCTGGTGGTGGAAGGGGAGTTCGGCTATCAGGTTAACCCGAAGGTATACGCCACCGCCAACGTCTTCACCGTCCACACCCGCAACCCGATTGTGTTCAATACGATTTCGGACGAAGACATCCGCCGCGTCTTCGACGTGACGACGGGCTACGATGCGTATCAGAATTACGACCGCTCGGGCACCTCGGGCCTGGAGTTGGAAGTCCGCACGAAAGACGACTGGGGGTACGTCAACCTGAACTATTCGTTTTATACGGCCTTCGGCAAAAAGACCATCGATGCCTACCGCGTCGGGGAGTTCGACCTGGACCCGCAGTTACGCGATTCGCGCAGCAGCTCCCTGTTGCTGGGCTTTCCGGCTCACAAACTCAACCTGAATGCGCTTTATTACCTCACGCCCGACCTTTCGCTCAACCTGACCGGCACGCTGCTGGGCCGCCGCTACACGTACTTGCCGGTGCTGGCCGATCCGGACGACCCGATGTCGCTGACGGGGCAACTGGAGCAGCTCCCGTCCACCATGCTGGTTAACTTTTACGTCCGTTACCAACACCTGTTCACCCAGGGGCTGACGCTCGGCGCGGGAGTTTACAATGCGTTCGACGGCGATAACCAGTTTCTGCAACCCTACTTCGGGCTGCAACCCGCCCTGCCCGGCCCCTCCCGCGAGTGGGTCGTTAAACTTTCGTACGACTTCGCCTTTCGCCCCCGGAAAAACGCCCGCATCCGCAACTAAACCCCGTTCCGTTGAGCTTCTGTCGCCGGTCATATCAGTTCCGATGGAAAAAGCGCCTCGGCGTGGTGGCCTTGCTGTGGCTGCTGCGCAGCGGCATGGGCTGGGCGCAGGGCAGCGACTACCGGGCGCAGTCGCTCTTTATCTACAACTTTTCGAAGTACATCACCTGGCCCGACTCGGCCCAGACCGGCGACTTTGTGATCGGCATTTACGGCAATTCTCCCATTCTGCGCGAGCTGGAAGTGATGGCGGCCCTCAAAAAAGCGGGCAACGGACGCGACATTGTGGTGCGGCCCGTCGACCGGCTGGAGCAACTCCAGGACTTGCACCTCCTTTACCTGACTGCCGCCAAGAGTCGCGAACTGCGCGACGTGCTGACCACCGTCGGCACGCACCCCATTCTGATTCTGGCCGAACGCGGCGGCATGGCCCAGAAAGGAGCCGATCTGAATTTCATTGTGATGGAAAACGCCACGCTGAAGTTTGAGGTCAACACCCAGGCACTCAAAAATCATCACCTCGAAATCGCGCCGGAACTGCTCCGCATTGGCTTTGTGGTGAATTAGTTACAGGCTGATCCGCTTAGCGCCAGGTGCTTGAGTTGCGTGCCGCTCTTTAAAAAAGTTATAGCGCTATTCCTCCCCTTGCACGACGCATACCGGATCGTGATAAATGGGAAAGTTGCAGGAATTGGCGATGAAACACATCTTGTGCGCTTTGGCATGGGTGGTCTGGGCGCGTTTCACCATGTCGGGGTGCGTCACGACCACACGCGGCCGCAGAATCACCTCCTCGAAGCGCCCGCTACCGTCTTTCTCTTCCCGCAGCGAGCCCGTCGCTTCGTCCGTGTAGTCGACCACCACCACGCCGGCTACCGCACACAGGTGCAGGAACCAGAGCATATGGCACGACGACAGAGAAGCGACCAGCAATTCTTCAGGGTTATGGCGCGTCGGATCGCCCCGGAAGGCAGGATCGGACGACAACAAGAGGTCGGGTTTGGCTTCGACCGAAACGGTGTGGTCGCGTCGGTAAGTGCGGTAGTCGGACGTGCCGGTGCCCGGGTTGCCCGTCCAGCGGGTCGCAATGCGGTACTCGTGTTTCTTCATAGCCCGAAAATACGCACGCCGCGAACCCGTTCCCGTTCCTTTTCCATAAAAATATCGCACGGGTAGAAACGAACCTCGGTTGAAAACAGTAGTAAGAAAAGAATGAGTATAGGGCCCCCAGACGTCCCCTCTACCCAAGTAGCCCCGGAATCTCCCTAGAATCGCCGCATTCGTTTGTTCGAAAAGGGAAACGGGCTAATTTTAACCCTCCAAAAAAACATTCGAACCCTTTTAAGCATGGCGCAAATAGTAAAAATGCCGAAGATGAGCGACACGATGGAAGAAGGCGTGATCGCAGCCTGGCATAAGAAAATAGGTGATAAGGTAGAGGCCGGTGATCTGATGGCGGAAGTGGAGACCGACAAGGCCACCATGGACTACGAATCTTACGACGAAGGCACCCTCCTGTACATCGGTGCGGAAGAAGGCGAATCGATTCCCGTCGACGGGGTGCTGGCCATCCTGGGAGAAGAGGGCGAAGACATCAGCGGACTGCTGAAAGACGTAGAAAGCGGCGGTGCCGGCAACGGTGCCGAACCGGCGGAAAGCAACGCGGAAGCGCCGAAAGAAGAGGCCCCCAAAGCCGAGAAAAAAGCGGCGAAGAAAAAGGTGGACGTTTCCAGCATTCCGGCCAAAATCGTACGCATGCCGAAGATGAGCGACACGATGGAGGAAGGCGTGATCGCAGCCTGGCATAAGAAAATAGGTGATAAGGTAGAGGCCGGTGATCTGATGGCGGAAGTGGAGACCGACAAGGCCACCATGGACTACGAATCTTACGACGAAGGCACCCTCCTGTACATCGGCGCCAAAGAGGGCGAATCAGTAGCGGTCAACGGCGTGCTGGCCATTGTAGGCGATGAAGGGGCCGACTACCAGGCGCTGCTCGATGCCGAAGGCAGCGAAGGCGACGAGGAAGTTGTTGAAGAAACCGAAGCCGAAGGCGATACCCAACCCAAAGCGGCTACGGACGCTACGTCGGCTTCGCCCGAGCCCGCTGCGCAGGCCGCCACGAGCGTAAACGGTGCCGAAAACGGCCGCGTGAAAATCTCGCCGCTGGCCCGCAAAATGGCGGAAGACAAAGGGTTCGACATTGCCAAAATTGAAGGTTCGGGCGAAGGCGGACGCATCGTGAAGCGCGACGTGGAAAACTTCAAACCGTCGGCGGCCCCCGCCCCGGCCAAAGCGGCAGAAGCGGCACCTCAGGAAAAAGCGGCTGCCGCACCGGCACCGGTCATTCCGCAGGCCGTGGGCGAAGAGCGTTTCGAGGAGGTGAAAATCTCGCAAATGCGCAAAACCATCGCCCGTCGTTTGTCGGAGAGCCTCTTTACGGCACCGCACTTTTACCTGACCATGGAGATCAACATGGATCAGGCGTGGGAAGCCCGCAAGCGCATCAACGAGTTTGCCGCTCCGGGCAAAATCTCGTTCAACGACATGGTGATCAAAGCCGTGGGTGTAGCGCTGCGCCGCCATCCGAAAGTCAACTCGGCGTGGCTCGACGACAAGATCCGTTACAACCAGCACGTGCACGTCGGCATGGCCGTGGCGGTCGACGAGGGTCTGCTGGTGCCCGTCATCCGGTTTGCCGACACGCTCTCGCTGTCGCAGATCTCGGCGCTGGCGAAAGACCTGGGCGGCAAAGCCCGGAGCAAGAAGCTCCAGCCGAACGAAATGGAAGGCAGCACCTTTACCATCTCGAACCTGGGCATGTACGGCATCGACGAGTTTACGGCCATCATCAACCCGCCGAACTCGTGCATTCTGGCCGTAGGGGGCATTAAAGAAACCGTTATCGTAGAAAACGGCGAGATGCGCCCGGGACGGGTCATGAAGGTGACGCTGTCGTGCGACCACCGCACGGTCGACGGTGCCGTCGGTTCCGAGTTCCTTCTGACGTTGAAAAACCTGCTGGAAGATCCGGTCCGTATTCTGCTGTAGTACGCTCCGTACGTTCACACACAAAAAAGCGTCTCGACCTCCTGGGTAGGTCGAGACGCTTTTGCTTATTAGCTCAAACGGCCGGCAGATGGCCCCCTCACTGACGAACGGAACTCGCTACCGACCGGCAGGGCGCACGTCAGGTGGACGTTGCCCGATGCCTCCTGAATCCGGGTTCCCAGATCAACCGCACAAAAGAGCTGACGCGCTCCTGAGACCGGTTCACGGGTATGCCGGCCACAATGCCCACCAGAAGATGGTCTGCCACCCCAAGGCGCATCTGCGGCCGCAGGGTCATGTCGAAATGCCCACGGTCCAGCGTTTTGTTGAACTCGACTCCGAGGAAGTTCCGCGTCCCGGTAATCATGTAGTGCACACTGGTATTGATATCGTAGCTGACGTGCACGTCGCGGGTCTGAAAGTGCTGTTCGATCAGCGGGCCCGTGTACAGCAACGAATGGAAGTTTTGCCCCCAGCGTTTCGCTACGATCAGAAACGGATTGTAACGGTTGGCCCGGACCAGCGGCGCGCCGAACTTCCTGAAGTCCGATAGTTCGAACGCGTTGATGTAGCCAATGGCCATCGAAGTGGCCCGGGGCTCGTCGACCAGAAAAGACCATTGCGCCGCGACCTTCAGGCTATTCAGCCGATGGGCAGGAATGGAATCCTGCGGCGTACCGTTCAGTGGGGAATAGAACGTAAAGGGCAGCTCCACTTCCAACCCCAGCCGGTCTACGGGGGCCCACTCGTACTCGATCAGCGCTTCGTACGAATCGAATCGCAGGTTGTCGGTCAGGCCCAGGCCGATGTTCCACTCCTTCTCTCCTTTGCGCGCGCCCAGGTCACGGATCAGGTCGATGTACAGCGGCTCGGCGTGCAGCACTTTGTCGGGGCTGCGGCTGTCTTCTACCTCCTGAATGTAGAGACTATCGCGCTGGTTGTTCGTGGTTTGCGCATACGTGTAGGACGATGCCAACAGCGCGGTCAGCATCAAAACTGATTTGACGTTCATGATTTGTTTTTACGAATGATTACTAAAAAGCCCTCCCGAGGCGTCGGGTGACGTCGGGGGTGAAAACAGGCAGCAAAAACAAATCAGCTTTTCGGGGGCGGCGTGGTCCGTTGGGGATGCCCCGGGGTCAGAAAATCGTTGTACGTGGGATACGGCCGTCGGCGTGACGGTTCGGCGGCGCCCAGGCACCACTCGCTCCGGTAGAGCACCGCAGGGTCTAGCGTGTCCGTACTTTTCTTTTGGTAGTCTTCCGTGTCGTGGTCGTCGTATTCGGCAATCGCATCCTCGAAGCCCAGGACCTGCTCAAGAATCAGTTCCACCAAGCTTTCCTGGTCGTTGATGGACAGATCTTCGGGCAGGTAGGCGGGCGTTGTGTCAGGCGCATCGACACTGAGGTTGAGCAGGTACACACCCATCAGTCCCCAGACCACCCGAATCCACGTACTTTTTTGCAAACGACGAAGCACGCCGCAAAACTAACGCTGTTTTGCTTTTCTGCACGCGTGCCCGTGCGCCGTAGTGAGGTTTTGTTCACCCTTCTGCGGCAAACCAACCATAAAAAAGCCTCCAGGCACACGACCTGAAGGCTTTCGAAAGGTAGTTGTAGTTAGACAATCGTCAAACGTCTATTCACCCGTACCGGCGTGCCCGTATCCCTGGGTGATGTTGCCGTTCGAGTTGGAAAGCGTGATGAACGACAGCGCGGCCATGTAGCGGGGCGGCACGCCCTGATCGTAATAGGCATCCGGGTAGCCCTTGAACATATCGTTCGTATAGTGCTGCTCGTTGTTGACGATGTTGATGCCCCAGGGCTGCTTCTCGTAGCCAGCCGCTTCCAGGGCCGCGGCTTCGATTCCGTCGGGGTCGATGTAACGGTACAGCCCCTGAATGGCCATGTTGCGTTCTCCGGAGCTTGGGATAAAGCCTTCGGACGTCCACTTGTCGCTGTTGCCGCGCCAGCCGGGGTACAACACCGGGTACAGCGGATCGCTCGGATCGATGTCGGCAGGGGCCTGCGTGGTCAGCATGTAGTCCAGTCCGTAATCAGCCATGTTCACCATTTTGGTCCAGATGTAGTTAGAAATGGTTACGCCCGTTTCCGGAAAGGTGTAATATCCCTGCGTCTTCAGCCCTTGCACCATGGCTTCCTGTTCGTCGCGCATTTCGACAATGCGTTCGGGCATTTTGCCGGTGATGATCATGTCCCAGCGCAGGTGCCCTTCGCCGGCCAGCTCGAGCTTGCGCTCCTGCATGATGGCGTCGGCCAGTTCCTCGCCCGAGAAGGAATTGATGTAATCGGTCACCATCTCGGCCTGGTCTTCGTCGCGGAAGGCACGGCTCCGCACTTTGGCAAATTCCATCTTGGCATTGGCATCGTCGCCGACCATTGCGTACGCGTAGGCCAGTTTCAGAATGACGTCGGCCATGCGCAATTGCACCCAGTTGACCCCGGACTGGCGCTGACGCGCGATGTAGGGATTTTCCATCCGGCTTTCGTCCAGCTTGTTGTTGGCCAGCCCGCCACGTTCGCGGCTGCCCGGCTCAAAGCTGATCAGCTTTTCCGACGCGTTGCCTGAGTTGGCCGTGACGGCCGCCGTCACGTCGCGCCGCATGTCTTTCGGGCTGAACTCCCCGTAGTAGAACGACGCCACGATGCGGCTCTGCCCGTACGATTTGTTGGGATACGAGTTGGACCCACCTCCGCCGGACGGCCGCCCGAACGCATAGGGAAACTCCGAGTTAGAGATGGCCCGGGTCACGCCCACTTCGTAGATCGACTCAGGGCTCACCTCCAGGTCCATCAGGTGCTGGAAATGACGCTGGAACGGGTTGTTGAACCCCTCGCCCCGCTCGTCGGTAGTGATGAGGCGGGCGGCACCGCTGTCGACCACCTTCCGGAAAAACTCAATGGCCACCTGCATGTACTCCTGGTAGTCGGAGCGGCGGGCGTAGATGGCGTTCCACTGCTCGGTCCCCTTTTGTTGCAGCGAGACACTGCCGTAGTCGAAGTCGGTCCGAAACAGCTGATAGCCCCCGGACGAAAGCGCCATCCGCCCAATCATGGCCTGCGCAAACGTGCGGGTAAACCGCTCGGCATTCATCCCCCCCTCGCCGATGTGGTACATCAGCGGTTCGACTTCTCTCAGTTTGGCTATTTCCGCATCGTAAATGTCGAAGCGGGAGTCCAGCCCCTTTTCGGCGGTCTGGTCGATGGTCCGGATCGGCACGTCGAAGTACGGCACGTCGCCCCAGTAGCGAATCAGGTAGAAGTACATGGTTGCCCGGAACGTGGCTGCCTCGCCGTAGAGCTGCGTCCAATCGCTCGGAGCGCCCTGCGCCAGCGCCGCCTGGTACGCTTCTTTGCCTTCGATGGCTTCCATCATCAGGTTCACCCGGTTGATGATCGTGTAGAACGCCGACCAGGCATCTACCCAAGTGCCCCAGTTGATGTTGAACTCAGTGGCAAAAAGCCCTTCGGGAATGTGACGATCCTGCGCCGAGTAGGTCTCCGGATGGGTTTCAGCATCGGAACCCGGAATCTGCGTGGCGTAAAACATGGGACCGTCGGCGCTGTGCCAGATGTCATAGCAACCGACCAGCACCTTGTAGGCCTCGGACGTGGACGAGAAAACGAACGATTCTTCTGCCACGGAGGGGTTCTGTACGTCCAGAAAATCTTCCTGACAGGACGTGATGGTCAGCATCAGGACCAAACACGTGTAGAGTATTTTTTTCATGAGTGGATGCAGGTGTTTGATTAAAACTGAAGGTTGAGACCGAGTGTATACGAACGAGGCCGCGGGTACGCGCCGTAGTCCAGTCCCGGCGTGGGATAGAAGTCACTCGCCGAGTTGTTCGTGCTCACTTCCGGGTCCAGGCCGCTGTACCCCGTAAGGGTAAGGGCGTTGAAGATGGAGCCGTAGATGCGGAACTTCGTGATCTTGACCTTCTCCAGAAAAGCCGCCGGCAGGCTGTAGCCCACGGTAAACGTGTTGAGCCGCAGGAACGACCCGTCCTCGATCCCAAACGTCGAGGTGATGGTGCTTTCGCTGTAGGGCAGGAACGTGCTGGCGTTTGCATTAAGGGCCGCGAGCGCCGCGGGATCGGTCACCGGAGCCATTTGCCCGGACTCGTTCACGTCGAAAATGCGGTAGTGCCCGGCCAGCTCGGCCAGTCGGTTGCGGTACAGCCCGTCTTCCTTGCTTCCCTGGTAGGCCTGGATGTGCGTGGCGTTGTAAATGTCGTTACCGTAGCTCCAGTTGAAATCCAGTGCAAAGTCGAAGTTTTTGTAGTTCCCGCCGACGTAGAACCCACCGGTGTGTTTGGGGTTCATGTTCCCGATGATGGTGATGTCGTTTTCGTCGACAACGCCGTCGGGCACGCCTTCCGGTCCGCTGATGTCCTTGAACTTCGGCACGCCGGGGTAGGCCGTCTGCCCGCCGGGCTTGTTGCTGAGGGTGCCGTAGATGTTGGTGATCACGCCCGGCGCGATGTCCACCACGCCTTCTTTGGTGGTGTAGATGCCGTCGGCATAGTTGAAGTCGTCGGTGGTGTACCAGCCGTCGTAAACCCAGCCGCGCACCAGCCCGACGGGTTGTCCCACTTCCAGAATGTAGTCGCCGGAGCGCGGGTAGGTGTTGATGCCCGCCCAGCCCGACGAGTAGAGGCCCGTTACGCCGTCGATCAGCTCTTCGATCTTACCGCGGTTCACGCTGACGTTCACCCCGGCCCGCAGGGAAAAGTTGCCCCGCCGCACGAGGTCGCCGTTGACACTGACTTCCACACCTCGGTTGCTGGTCGCGCCGATGTTGTCGAACGTATACTCAAACCCGCTCATCGGCGATACCGGGGTGACCAACAGCAGGTCGTTCACCGTGTTTTTGTAGACGTCGATGGTCCCGTACACGCGGTTGTTGAGGAGCGTATAGTCCAACCCGAGGTTGCGCGTCACGGTGGTTTCCCACTTCAGGTTGGGGTTGGCAATGGCCTCCGAGTTGGGCACGTACGAAACCTGCCGGTTTTCGTTGATCGAGTAGCGGGTCAGGCCGCCCGATTTCCAGACCTGCGTCCACAACAGGGCGTTGATGCCGTCGTTGCCGACCGCGCCGTACGACACGCGCAGCTTCAGGTCGTCGACCCAGCTGGTGTTGGCCATGAACGCTTCGCGCGACAGACGCCAGGCAAACGAGGCCGCCGGGAAATAGCCCCACCGGTTGGAAGGCGCAAAGCGCGAGGAGCCATCGGCCCGGAACGTGGCGTTGAACAGGTACTTGTCCAGAATGGAATAGTTGGCCCGCCCGAAGAAGGACATCAGCCGGTTGGGAATGTCCTGGCTGGACCCAAACTCGCTGGTTACTACGCCTTCGTCGCGCAGGTACTGGTCCATGTTCGCAAAGGCGCGTTCTGAATCGAACGAGGCGGGGAAAAGCCGGCCCGACATGTAGGCATCGTGCCCCCCGGAGTTGAGCATTTCTGTGCCGACCAGGAAGTTCAGCCGCTGGTCGTTCCCCAGTCCATTCACCGAATAGTTCAGGGTGTTGACCCAACGCAGCTTCCACCCTTCCGACGTTTCGAGGCGCGCATCGCCCGCGTAGGTCTTGTTCCCCTCCGCATCGAGGTAGTTGTTGTAGATGGCCCCGGTCCACTGCCGGTTTCTTCCCCAGCTGACGCCGTAGTTGAAATCCGTTTTGGCCGTCAGCCCTTTGATGATGTCCCAGCTGAGCGACAGGTTGTTGACCAGGTTCCGCGAGTTGCGCAGGCGGTTGTAGTCGTTGATACGGTTCACGGGATTGAAGAAATCCTGCAATACGTTGTCGTAGAAGCCGATCTGCGAGTTTTGCAGGGGATTCAGCTCGCCCAGCACGTCCTGCGTGGCAATGGGCCGGAACCAGAACGAGGTGGAAAGCAGCGAACCTCCACCGCTCGAAGTACCTTCGTCGCCATTGCGCTGTTCGTTCGAAAAGCGGGTGTTCAGTGAGAAGTTGAACTTCTTGCCCAGCTTCTGGTCCAGCTTCACGTTGGCAAACAGACGCTTGTAGTACGAGTTCACCTTCATCCCATTGTCGTCCACGTAGTTGACCGACACCAGGTACTTCGTTTTGTCGGTGCCGTTCATCAGGCTCACCGTGTGGTTCTGGGAAAACGACGGCCCGTACACCTCTTTCGAAAAATTGGTCGACCCGATGTTGTTGTAATAGTCGAGGCCCCCGTTGCCGGTCGTGTTGTTGTAGTCGTCGGCGTAGCGCCCGATGCCCCACAGCATTTCCCACGCGTCGGCGTACCCGTCGCTGATGGCCGCCGCGTAGGCCCAGTTGTACTCGATGTAGTCGCGCGCGCTCATCGTCTCGAAATAGCGCGTCGGTGCGTTCACCTGCCCGTAACCGTCGTAGCTGATTTTCATCTGCCCCTCACGCCCGCTTTTGGTCGTGACGATGATCACCCCGTTGGCGCCGCGTGCGCCGTAGATGGCCGTAGAAGCGGCGTCTTTCAACACGTCGATGCTCTCGATCTGGCTCCCCGGAATGTCGCTGATGGACGTCACCGGAAACCCGTCGACGATGAACAGCGGCTGGTTGCTCTGCGAAATGGAGCCGCCGCCCCGCACCCGGATGGCCACATCGGCCCCGGGGCGTCCGTCCTGCGTGGTGATGTTGACGCCGGGCAGCTTTCCTTTCAGGGCCTGCGAAACATCGGCCACCGGCGCACGCTCGATCTCTTTCGACGAAACCGACGCAATCGAGCCGGTCAGTTCGCGGCGGGTCTGGGTGCCGTAGCCCACCACCACCACCTCTTCCAGGTTGGCGATGTCGGAGGCCAGCACCACGTCGATGGTAGCCTGGTTGTTGACGACGCGCTCTTCCGTCACGTAGCCGACCGCACTGAACACCAGGGTGGCGCCCGTCGGTACGGTGATGTCGTAGCGCCCGTCGATGTCGGTAACGGCTCCGCTCGCCGTTCCTTTGACGATGATGTTGACGCCGGGAATGCCCCCCGGTTCGTCGGAGCCGGTGACCCGGCCGGTCACGTTTACCTCCTGGGCGTAGAGTGCCGTCACGGCACCCAGTTGGAGCACACTCAACAGCAAAAACAATTTTGCGTGGTGCAGCAGCAATCTCTGTAGGGTTGTTTTCATGCGTTTGGGGGATTAGTAGGATGGGTTGTAGATATGCGTAAGAACAAAGCCGAGATAGTGGCCCAGGCCCCGAAGCGGTGGGAAGTCCTGGTGCCGGCACGTTCGGATGCACTGAAGGAAAGAGAATCGCGGCGTTCGACCTAACGCCGGAGGCAGGCACGTACGCAACCACGGAGCAATTCGCCAGGCCACTCCCGACCAAGCCAGTAGACCGCCAATAAGTTCTGGCTCAGTTCTTTGCGTACTTGTAAGGATAGAGCACCCACCCCCCGGTTTTTAACCTAGTTCCCCGAAAAAAATCGCAGATTATTTTTCGAACCCGCACCGTTCGGGCCGGCCACCGAGAAAAAACGTGCCCTGAGCACGCGGGATGCCGGCCTCGCTTCCTGCCGAGCAGTCGGGAGCGTCAGTGAGTTGTTGCTTTAGGGGCGAAGTGTGGAGAAAGCGCGGGCACTACCGGGAACCAAGGGATTGCTCCCTGGCGTCATGGGGAAAGCGACGGGCCGAAAAAAAGGGTGAGAGTGGCTTGGTATAGCAGTCATTTCAGGCGTTAGGGGACTTAATGGGATAGATTCCTGAGCTCTATGTATAGTGGACCCGAAAAATAGGACAGCAGTATAAGTGTAAACTTTTAACTTAAAGTCCTATGCAAAAGAGAAGATCATTTTCCTCTGAGTTTAAA
>NZ_FNFO01000005.1:300000-434547 GCF_900100765.1 Catalinimonas alkaloidigena
CGAACCGGTACGACGACAGCGTGTAAGGCACGCCCTTCTTCAGCACAATTACGCTACCGTCCGGCACCGCATCGAGCGTATCTTCCAGGGCATTCGGATCGTCGATGTCGGTCAGGTCGATGATCATATCGGCCGCGCCGAGCGATTCTTTCGTTACGTAGTTGCCCCAGCCGCGCTCGGCCTCACCGCTCATCAGGTACACCAAGTAGTTGGTAGACGGTTGCAGCCCGTCGATGAGCTTCATGGCGGCGGCGCGGTCGTCGTCCGTTACTTCCACCTGTTTTACCAGCGACGAATCGGCTCCCAGCAAGACCCGAATGGCCGTCACGGGTGCGCCTTCGGTTTTCCATCGTACAATGATAGCCCGGTCGGTCACGTCGAACTTCGTCGGCGGAATCCAGATGGTCGGGAACCGGGGCGTTTTGATCTCGCCCAGTTCGGCCATTTTGGAATTAAATTCCGGATTGCTCGAGTTGGCCCGCACCCGCACCTGGTAGAGGGTCTCCCATTCCAGCCCTTCGAACGTGACCAGGTTGGTGTCGATTTCTACCGTGGCGGCAACGGTCTGGAACGTGTCTTTACTGATTTCGGCCGTGTACGAGCTGGCTTCCTTGACCTGCTGCCACGTGGCCTGCACCCAGTTGCCCTGCGACATCAAAGGCTCTTTGAGGGTGGGGCGAAACAACCGCACCGGCCCCAGTTCTTCTTCTTCAGGTTTACACGCCCCCAGCAAGAGTAGGCTCAGGCATAGCCAGAGGTAGCCGTTACGGTGGGTAAATAGCTTATGTTTGATCATCTCTGTGCTCTTCGTTAGTAGGTTGATTTTTTGAATAACCGCGGCCTTACTCGCCATAGTTATAGCCATTGTTCTGTAGCACGCCCTGGCTGCTGCTGATGGTGGAGCTGTGGAGCGGCAAAATGTAGCGCACCGGCATTTGGCCTGTGTTGTCCGTGTAGCCGCGCCACTGGCGCATCACGTAGTCGGAAGGCTCGCCGGTCGATGTATTGTAAAGTCCCAGCAACCAGCTCTGACGCATCCAGCCGTCCGGATTGTCGCCCACGTTCGGCGAATCTTCGAGCGCGGGTTCCGTTTCGGGCTGCCGGAATTTATTCAGGATCAGCATCGGTTGCATCGGCTCCTGCAGTTTGTAGTAGAGGTAATGCGGGTAGGCGGCCCACTTGCCAACGCCGGCGTAGGCGTCTTTGCCCATTTGAATCAGGTCGTTGCGGGTTTGAGCCACTTTCTCGCCGTACAGGTTCCAGCGGGCCAGGTCGTATTTCCGCAGGCATTCTCCCCCAAATTCCCAGGCGCGCTCGTCGACGATGGCCCGGAAGAACGATTCTTTATCGCCGTGTTCGCTGATGTAAGCGTCCACTTTCGTGCCCCACACCGATTGGTCAAAGGCGCGCTGGCGTACCTGCCGCAGAGCACCCTTCGCCAGTTCGGTGGGGCCGTTCAGTTCGTTTTCGGCTTCGGCCATCATCAGCAACACGTCCGTGTAACGCATCATCGGCCAGTTGATGCCCGTGCCTTTGGCAGACGAAGCCCCCGGCTGATAGGGCAACCACAGGCGGTTCCATTTCCCCGGCCCTACGGAGCTGTAGCTCTGCGGATTCTGCACCAGGTTGTCCTCGTAGTAATAGAAGGCACACGTGGCGTCGAAACGCTGGTCGAGGGTATCGAACGAGTACACGTAGGTCAGCGGAAAGCTCAGGTAGTTGGAGCCGGAACCGTAAGGGTGCGTCCCGGCATCGACCCGGATACCGTTGTTCCAGGCCACATCGCCCGAGCCGGGATAAAACGGTACTTCCCACAACACGTCTTCGTTCAGCGGTTTGATGAACTCACACTCGTTTTTGAAGATCTGCAGGAAATCGGGGTTGAGCGTATGGGGCTTCAGGTCCACCAGTTTCTTCGCATAATCGCGGGCGAGCGTATAGTAATCGAGGTAGTCGGGCTGCCGCACCATCTGCATGTCGGGCGTCAGCCAGTAGCCCCCGCGCATCAGCGACAGCCGTGCAATCATGCCCAGTACGAATTCGCGGTTGATCTGCTCGATGCCGTAGGGCAACTGATCGGCCCACATCATGTCGGCCTCAATATCCACCAGATCCTGGATCAGCACCGTCAGGCAGGAATCGCGCGGCGAGCGGGGCAGGTAAAAGTTATCGCCCGCTTTGGTCGGTGTGGTTTTGAAGGGCACATCGCCCCAGTGGTTCATCAGCAGATAATACCAGATGGCGCGCAGCGTGAGCGCTTCGCCCAGGTACTGCTTCATCATCGGATGGTTGGGGTCGTCGTAGATGGGGCTGTTCTGAATGCCCTCGATCACTTCGTTGGCGCGGTTGATGGCCACGTAGGCGTTGTCCCACACCCGCAACAGGTCGGCATTGGCGTCAGAAGCCTCGAACGACCAGATGTCGCGCCGCGAGTTGTCGGGAGCCGACCCCACGCTGCCACACTCGATGTCGGTATTGCCCGTGAAGTTGTTCGATACCCGCGACGTGAAGGCGTCCTGGTTGAACATGGCGTATACGCCATACAGCGCCTTGGCAGCATCGGTCTCCTGCGAGAAAATGTAGTCTTCCGTGAACGCCGAGGGCGAGTCGGTATCCAGGAAGTCTTCTTTACACGCCACGGTCAGTAGCGCGACGACGGTCAGAAGAAGAGGAAATTTATATTTCATGATGGACATGACTTGGTGTGATCTAGTAGGCGTTCAATTAGAAAGTAACGTTTACGCCGATGGTAAACGAGCGACTTTTCGGGTAAGACGAATAGTCGACACCGGGGGTCAGGGCGGCGTAGGAGCTGCTGCGCGTCGTGCTTACTTCCGGATCGTAACCCGAATATTTGGTCCACAACCAGGCGTTGTAGGCCGTAACGTACACGCGGAACTGCGACATCCGGAGTTTGGAAATCATCGATTGCGGCAGCGAGTAGCCGATGGTGGCGTTGCTCAGGCGCAGGAAAGAGCCGTCTTCGATGGCGTATGAGTGCACCACCGGCGCGGCGTTGCCCATGGAGAACGGCGACCAGATGGTGGCGTTCTGGTTCAACTGCCGCAGCGACTCCAGGTCGGACACCAATTGCCCTTCGGCATCGATGTACTTGAAGCGGTTGTCGGAATTCATGGTGTTCAGCATGTTGCCGAACGTGGTCCGGTGGTACATGTTGAAAGAAATTTTGCCGGTGTTGTACACGTCGTTGCCATACACCCAGTTGAAAAACACCGAAGCGTCGAATCCTTTGTAAGTGGCGTTGAGGCCAAAGCCACCGCTGTGCTTCGGCAGGGCATTCCCGATCACCTGACGGTCTCCGTCGGCAGTGATAACGCCGTTGCCGTCCAGGTCTTTCAACTTGAGCATGCCGGGACGCACCCGCCCGCTGAAGCCGGTCACAATGCCGGTTACGTCGGGTACCCCTTCTTTCAGGATGTAATTGCCGGTGGCTTCATCGTAAGCCTGAAAATCGTCTACCGTGTAGAAGCCGTCGGTGACATATCCCTGAATCAGGCCGATGGTCTGGCCTACAATCAGGCGGTAATCGTCCTGACTCTTCAGGTCCGTGCCGGCCCAGTTGGAAAATAACTGGCGTTCGTTTACGCCGTCCAATTCGTCGATGCGGGCCCGGTTGATTCCGATGTTGAAGTCTGCCGAAACGGACAGGTCGTTGCGATCTACCAGATAAGCCTTCATGGTCAGCTCAACCCCGCGATTCGACGTCTGTCCGATGTTGCGCATCTGCTTGGCGTATCCGGTGTACGAAGGAATGTCCGACTCGACCAACAGGTCTTTGGTGGTGTTGTAGTACAACTCGACGGTACCGGTCACCAGGCTTTTGAACAGGCCAAAATCAAGGCCCAAATTGCGGGTCACGGTAGTTTCCCATTTCAGGTCCGGGTTGACGAGCGTCGACGAAGCGGCGGTCCAATACGTCTGCTGCACGTCGTCGAACCCGATGGGACGGTAGCTGGACGGCGTGTAGGTACGCCGCCACAGGTTGTCGTCGATCCGGTTGTTCCCCGCTTCGCCGTAGCTGGCGCGCAGTTTCAGGTCCGAGACAAAACCGAGGTTTTGCATAAAGTCTTCCTGCGAAATACGCCAGGCCAGGGCCGCGGCCGGAAACACGCCCCAGCGGTTGCCCGGAGCAAACTTGCTGGAGCCGTCTGCCCGCAGCGTCAGCGTAGCCAGGTAGCGGTCGTTGAACTGGTAGTTGACCCGCCCAAACAGGGAGAGTAGCTTGTTGTCGGGGCTAATGTAGGTCTCGTACCGGTCGGAAGTCCCCAACACCATGTTGGCGAAGATTTTTTCCGGCGACATGGACTCATCGAAATACAACGCGCGGTTGAACGTCGACTGACGGCCTATTTTCAATACTTCCTGCCCGAACAGAATGTTAGCACTGTGCATGCCCTTGGAAAGGTTGTAGCTCAGTGTGTTGGCCCAACGCAGGCGGTTGTCATCATAATCCGTGATCTCGGCCAGGGGCAGGCTCCGTCCGTTGTTGAACGACTCGCCCGTCAGGGGACCGTAGTACCGCCGGCGCGTCTCGAAACCGTATTCGATCCCGAAGTCGGAGCGGTACGTCAGTTCCGGCAGAATTTTCCAGGAAATGCCGCCATTCATGACCAGCGAACGGTCGATGCGCTTGCGATAATCCTGTTCCACCAGTTTCAGGGGGCTGATCAGGCTGCGCATGAACTGCTCGTAATCGCCCGCGGCGTCGAGCGGATCGAGGACGATCTGATCGGCCAGCCCGTTGACGGGGCGGGTGGTGATGCCGTCCGAAATACGCAACTGCGAACTTCCCGAGGTACCGGCACCGTCCACAATGATGTTGGAAAAGCGGGGTGCCAGGTCCAACTGAAGTTTGTCGCTGATTTTGTGATTCAACTTAAAATTGACGGTGGTGCGCTGGTAACCCGATCCGACCAGAATTCCCTGGTCGTCGTTGCCGGTCAGGCTCAGGCTCATTTTGGTGCGATCCGTCCCGCCCGTCACACTCACATTATGGTACTGCATGTAGGCCGGGCTGCCGAACAACTCTTCCTGCCAGTCGGTGCCGCGCTGGCTTTTGTACAGTTCCAGGTCGTCATATACGCCAAAGTAGCGGGTAAACCGGTCGATGTCGTCCGTTCCCCGCAACTGCGCGTACTCGTATTGCGCCAGGACAAATTCGTACGGCGAAAGCACTTCCAGCTTTCGGGGCAGGTTGCGCTGCTGCACGTAACCGTTGTACGATACCGACGTATTGCCCGCCTTGGCGCTTTTGGTCGTCACGATTACGACGCCGTTGGCCCCGCGTGCACCGTAGATGGCCGCCGAAGCCGCATCTTTCAGCACGTCGATGCTCACAATGTCGGTCGGTGGAATGTTGTTGATGTTATCGACCGGAAAACCGTCGACAATAAACAGCGGAGAGTTGTCTTGCGTTACTGAGCCGCCCCCCCGCACCCGGATCACAATCTCGGCGTCGGGCGAGCCGTCGGTCGTGGTGACCTGTACGCCGGCCATGCGCCCGGTGATGGCCTGAGCCGTGCTCGACACGGGAATTTTAGCCAGTTCACGGCCCGAAACGGACGATACTGCACTCGTCAGGTCTTCGCGTTTCACTTCACCGTAACCGACGACCACCACTTCGTCCAGCGCCTTTACGTCGTCTTTCAGCGTCACGCTGACGTTACTCTGGTTGTTCACCGCCAGTTCCTGTGTCAGATACCCTACCGCGCTGAATACCAACGTGGCGCCGTCCTGCACGTTCAGCGCAAACCGTCCCTCCACGTCGGTGATGGTTCCGTTGGTCGTACCTTTTTCCAGCACGTTGACCCCCGGGATTCCTTCTCCGCTGCCGTCGGTGACCTGCCCGGATACATTTTGCTCGGGACGCGACCGACGTACATTCGCCAGCAGGGGCTGCGGTGCCTGTTCGGTGTAGAGCGGCGGTACCGTCATCGGGGCGAACGTTTTGGAACGCTTGGGTTCCAGTGCCGGGATAATGGCGTAGTGGGTGTCGTCCAGTTGCCGGTAAGTCAAATTGGTATTTTCCAGCAGTTGGCTCATGGTCTGCCCGAAGGCCTCCCGGTTCAGCACCTTCGGTACGAACGTGTTTTCGACCACATCGGGCGAGTAGACGAACAAGATGTTGAACTCGTGCTCGATTTCTTTCAGTGCCTCGACCAGGGGACGTTGGTTTTGTGCTGCCTGCTTGGGTTGTTCTCTTCTTGGTGACAGATGAGTTCCGTTAGCCAGCGCCACCTGCGGAGTTTGGCCGAAGCTCCTGCTGGGGCTTCCTAATAGGCAAAGCAGAGCCACCCCACACGCCCGGGCGAGCATGTCGTTCGTAGGAATTCTCATAAAAGGTTGCTGTTTATGTGATGGTGTTAGCGAGGTTTTTGCAGGGTAATCCGATCAGGTCCTTTGCGATACTCAATCCCGTGCGTGATGGCCAGGGCGTCGAGAATCAGGTCAACATTATCGGACCGAATGGTGCCCGAAAGCTTCAGATCGGCGATACTGCTGTCCTGGATTTCCACGGTAAACCCGTAGGTCGTTTGAATCAGCTCCGCAATTTCTCGAATGGTTTTATTGTTGAGAATCAGTTTGTTTTCTTTCCAGACGACATAAGGTGAGGTTTCTACCACCTTGTGTGTCAACTGATGGCTTTCGGCCGAATACTCCACCAGATCGCCCGGCTGCATCAGGATGTTGGCGGAGGTATCGGCGCGCAGGTCGACACGAATGCTGCCTTCTTCCAGCACCACCTGCGTCTTGGACGCACGCTGTGCGACGTTGAATTGCGTACCCAATACCTCTACATCCAGGTCGGGGGTATGCACTACAAACTTGACGGCACCGCTCGAAGAAGACTGTTTCTGAACCGAAAAGTACGCTTCCCCGTCCAGCCAGACTTCCCGTGCCTGCCCCACCTCCCACGACGGCGCAAAACGCAAGGTAGAATTGGCATTGAGCGTCACGACCGACTGGTCGGGCAACGTGAACGACCGGGTCTCGCCGTAGGCCGTGGCGTACTGCTCCTGCGAAGGGTAATACAGCCAGCCGTAACCCACTGCCACTGCCATCAGCAGAGCAATGGCCGCGGCAGCGGCATAAGGAAAGCGCCGCGCCGACGACGTAGTAGGCACCGATGGCCGCTCGGCCCGCAGACGCGCCTGAATCTGCGCGTACTCGGCCTCACGCTGCGCCTGCGAGGAGGCCTCCGGACGGCGGGGGCCGGCATGGTGCAGCGGGTTTTTCTCGTCAGAAGACAAATCCCCGAAAAAGGGCTGAGACTCTTCTGAAGAATGGCGATCGGTCGTCATACGAAATGGCGTAGAATGGCTTCGTTATACATAAAGAGAAAGGGCGCTGCGCCAACAACCCAGCTTCGTGAAAAATTTTTTAAAAATGGGGAGGCGACCGCCGAAACGGGGCTTAGGCTACCAACTCGCGAGCATCATAAAACCAACCGCGTACAACAGTTCGGAGAGTTGTTCGGGCGTGGCGCTGCCTTTGAGTTTGAGAAAAGCCCGGTTCAGGTGATTGATGACCGACTGGTAGTTGATGTCCAGCGTATCGGCAATCTCCTGGAGGCTCAGACTTTCGTAATACTTCAGGTAGACAATTTCGCGCTGCCGGGGGGTAAGGTTGTTCAACAGCTGCGCGACGTATTCTTTCTTGAGCTGGGAGCGCTCGTCGAGAATAACGATTTCTTCGGGCGAAAATACAAGGTCGGTCCGGAGCGAGGCCCATTGGTCCATCTGCAACACATACCGGCGGTCACGCTGCATGTCCTGCAACAGGAGCCGCCGTAGGGAGATGAACAAGTACGCCTTTACGGAACGGGCCTCGCTCAGTTTCTGCCGCGACTGCCAGAGTTGCACGAACAGATTTTGCAAGCCGTTGAGGGCCATTTCGGCATCTCCGGTGATTTTAAGGGCGTAGTGGTACAGCGGATCGCGGTAACGGTGGTAGAGGTGAGACAGGCTGCTTTCGTCTCCTTCTCTCAGATGTTGCCAGAGGTCTTCGTCAGAAAAATGTGAAAAACGGGCCAGCTCCATGGTGGTGGTAGGTCTGCAGGAAAGTTAGAACGATCTAACTAATCTAAACAAGAATCCAATAGATTCAAAGTTTCGATCATCGATATACTTCCAAAGACAGACCTATCCTGCGTTTGTACTCAACGCATCGCGGTTGCGGAGCGTGCTTTTTTAAAGTCGATCCAGTCGAGCGCGGCCAGTTGATCGTTCGGCTCTTCTGTCCGGACAAAAACGATGTACAGGTCGTGCAGACCTTCCGGAGCGGTTACCGACGCCTGAATGTCCTTCATTTTCTGCCAGTCGCCCGTAGATTCGTACGAGGTGCTGCTGACCAGCGGTCCGTCCGGCGTGTCGAGGTGCATCTCGATGGTAGCCCCGACTTTGGGTGCCGACAGGCGGTAGGCCACCTGCGCAATGCCTTTGAGATCGACCTGACGGAACATCAGGTAGGCCTGTTTTCCGCCCAGCACCACCGCCGATAACTCGCCCCGCGAAAATACCTGCCCTCCCACCAGCGAGTCGGCCTCTTCGGCCTGCACACGCGCCGAGCGGAGCGTCAGCAACGCGCTGTTTGTCAGCGGTCCGATCACCTCGCCACCGCCGTCCGTATAGGACGCTTCCAGCAGATACGTCCCGGCTTCGCGCTGGCCTACGTGGTGTTTCAGCGGCACTGCACCTTCGGCGGGCAGGTTGCGCAGGACCTGCGCTTCTTCGGCCAGGGTCAGAATGTAATTCACCATTTCAGAGGCTTCGTCGACCGAAAGCTGCGGATGGGCACTCATGGCGTGTTCGCCCCAGACGCCACCGCCACCCTTGATGATCTTCTGCGCCAGTTGCGCAATCGGACGACTCTGGGCGTACTTGGCAGCCACTTCCTGAAACGACGGGCCGACCGTCCGCTCGTCGACCAGGTGACAGGCTTTGCAGTCGCTGCTTTCCAGCAACTCTTTCCCCCGGTTTTTGGTCACCGACGTCTGCTGGTGGCCGATCAGCATGCCGGGCACATCTTTCCCCTGCGGCAGGTAATGGAAAGCCACCTGCAGTCGCGAGGCGTCGGGCGTTCCGTCTTCCGGATCTTCCACCACCACCTGATACTTCAGCTCGTCGCTGTCCCAGTAAAACGTCCGGTTTCGGGGGGTTTCAATGTGTACTTGCGGCAGCGTATTGCCGACTTTGATAGCAATCGTCGATTTCGAGACCGTACCCGACGTATCGGTTACCGAAAGGGTAGCGTGGTAGAGACCGGGCTTCTCGAACGTGTACTCGGCATCGGGGGTGTCCGACTTGAAATCGGCTTCGTCGATGGCCCAGGCGTAGGTCAGGGCATCGTCCGTATCAAAATCGTAGGATTTTCCGCCCCGCAACGCCACTTGCAACGGTGCCGCGCCAACTGTATCGCTGGTCATGGCCACGGCCACCGGTGGGCGGTTGTTGGGATTGAATTCGAGCTTCACCAGACTGGCGTCGGGGTTTTCTTTGCCGTAGGCTTCGCCGTATTCCAGCATCCACAGCGCACCGTCGGGTCCGAACTGCATGTCGATCGGACGATCGATCTGCGTGTGTTCCATGATGCGTTCGATCCGCTCGAAATTGCCTTCTTCATCCATAAAGACGGCCATCACCCAGTTGCGCATCCAGTCGAAGACAAACAGCGCGCCGTCGTAATACGCAGGAAATTTCACCTCGGAGTCGAGGTCGGGATCGAAGTGGTAGACGGGTCCGGCCATCGCGGAGCGGCCGCCATTGCCCACTTCCGGAAACTCGGTCGATTCGTTATACGGATACCAGATGAATGCCGATTGGGCGGGCGGCAGCACCTCCCCGCCCGTGTTGTTGGGCGAGCGGTTCACCGGCTCGGCAATGCGGAAAGTATCGCCTACGGTTTTGGTCGCAAAGTCGTAGTCGAGGTAAGGCTTGTTGTCACCCACAAAGTAAGGCCACCCGAAAAAGCCGGGCTGCCGGGCCTGGTTGATTTCGTCGTACCCGCGCGGGCCTTGCGGGCCGTCCACGCCGGAATCGGGACCGATTTCGCCCCAGTATACGTACCCCGTTGCCGGATCGACCGACATGCGGTACGGATTCCGACATCCCTTTACATAAATCTCGGGGCGGCCCTGAGAGCCGTCTTTCGGAAACAGGTTGCCGTCGGGAATGGTGTAGGGCGCGCTGCCCGCCACGCTGTCGTACTGCGGTGTGATCCGCAGAATGGCCCCCCGCAGGTCGTTCATATTACCCGCCGAACGTTGTGCGTCGTAGACCAGCCGTCCTTCGCGCTCGTCGATGGGCGCAAAGCCGTCGGAAGCAAAGGGCGTCGTGTTGTCACCCACCGAAATGAACAGGTTGCCCTGCGTGTCGAACTGGAGCGAACCGCCCGTGTGTGCGCTGGCCTCCATTTCGATCGGAATTTCCAGCACCACCTTTTCTGAGGCATAGTCCAGGCTATCGGGGCCGAGGGTGAAACGCGACACCGACTGGTGAAGCCGGATTGAATCGCGGGCGGGCGTATAAAAGAGGTAGACGTAGCGATTTTGCTCGAACTCGGGATCGAGCGTAATGCCCAGCAAGCCGTTGCCTTCGGCGGTCACCACCGGCAGGGAATTGATTAGCGTCACCTCTTGCGTGGCGGGATCGTACCGCCGCACGTCGCCCCGCCGATCGACGAACAAGACCAGGCCTTTGGACGACACGACCAGTTCCATCGGTTCGCGCAGCCCTTCGGTAATGACCGTTCGTGAGAAGCGGTTCTCTTCCGGCTTTTTGGGCGTGCCTGAGGTGAGGTAATACGGACTGGTGGAGCGTTCTGTCGTGGGTTGGTCCGACGTACAAGCGCCGATTCCCAAAAACGCCAGCAACAGCGCAGCGGTGGTGGTACGGAGGGGTGCGTGCATACGAAAGCAAAAATTAGCGGAGGTGCTCGAAATTCAGCGTGCCGTCTACAGACGGAAAATTGCCTGGAAAACTACTTGATCTTTCCCGAAAAAAGTAGACTTCGTGCCGGGAATGCAGTGCGGTTCTTTACTCAAACTTGCTGGCATCGAGGTTGAAGAAGCGCACGGCGTTGTTAAACAGGATGTCGCGCTTCTGGTCGTACGACAGGTAGTCGGCATTTTCGATAACCCCAATCGACGTTTCCAGCAACTTGGGCCAGACCATCAGGTCGGTGCCGTACAGAATGCGCTTGCCGAAGCCCGCCTGCACCAGTCGCTTCAGGTACATGTGGATTTCGTCCTGCGGGTAGCTCCAGATGAACCCGGCCAGGTCGACGTATACGTAAGCATTCGCGCCCATCAGCGCAATCATCTCGTCGATCATGGGGTAACCCGCGTGCATCACCCAGATTTTCAGCTTGGGATGGCGCGCCAGCATGTCTTCCAACAGAAACGGACGGCCCAGCGAAGCACGGTAGTTGGGAGCGGTGATGTTCGCCATGCCGTTGCCCCCCGTGCCCATGTGAATGCCGACCGGTACGCCCAGCTTCTCGGCCACGCCGAAGTAAGCATCCAACGACATATCGCTCGGCGATAGGCCCTGGTATTGCGGTGCCACCTCGCCCATCACTTTGTAGAACCCACCTTTGAGCGAGTCCTCAAATGCTTTGACGGTCATCTGGTCGGCGTTGCTGATGCCCAGCGAGGGAATGATGCGCGTGGGCGCAGCGTTGTACCAGTTGTGCAAAATTTGAGCATCGCCACTGGCCACCATCGTGACGTTGAGCCGTTCGCAGGCTTCCAATAGGGCGTCCTGCATCTCCTGGTCGGACTTGGCCGCTTTGAGTGGATCGACGCAATCGAGATTCATGAACGACGGCGGCGGGCCGTTGGGGTCACCACCCGGCATGTTTTTCAGAAACCAGGGGCACATGTCGGACGCAAACGCCGGGTTTACCTTCATCGCATGCACGTGCACATCGATGATGGGTGGTCGGGAGTCGGTTTCCTGCGCGTAGGTCAGGAAAGAGAAGAGCAGAAGAAAAGAGGAAAGCAGGTAGGTGTGTTTCATGCACGCCAAGCTAAGCATTTCTTCGATGACGTGCGCAAGCCCGCGAGCGATTGGTCAGGGAGTGGCCAGACAGCGCTAAATGCCGTAAAACCATAGGGGATTTTGGAACTGCGCCCCTTCCCTATCCTTTATACTTAGTCTGTATCGCTCACTATTTTAACGATGCGGTTATACATTACTTCCGACATGTTCCAGTTATAGCCGCCAAAGTCGACAGTATTGGTGAATTGAATGATCACTGTATCGATGTCTTTGTGCCATTTGGCAATCGTTTGGTAACCGGGTATCAGGCCGGTGTGTTCGTATCGGTAGATTGAAGAGTACAGTTCTTGTTCTTTCTGGTCTTTGAACACGGAGCCCTCGTTGAGCGCTCTGATGAATTTACCCAAGTCTTCTGCTGTGGCCAGCATCACCCCGTTATCGTCTGTTTTCAAATCCTGTTCATAGCCCACGTAATAGCCACTCATCACCTCATCCAGATCAACGTCCTGAATAGAACCGTACGTATTTTCAAGGTCTAACGGATCTAAAATTGCTTCTTTGATAAATTGAAATTTAGTACCGTTGGTGACTCGTTCTATAAGCTGCGAAAGGAGTAAGTAATTGGTATTGCTGTATTCATAATCAGTCCCCGGCTCAAAATTAGCGGGTAAGTCAAGCACCAACGCCAGCCGTTCTCTGTCGTTTTTCTTTGGGTAAACCCAGTAGTTTTTAGTATCGGTGTAATTGGGAATGCCACTCCGATGCTGCACCATCATCTTTACCGTGATTTTATCCGCATTTTCTATACGCCCCACAAGTTCGGGGAAGTAATCCGCCAGTGTTTTATCCAACGACAAACGCCCTTGACTTGCCAGTTTGGCAATAGCAACCGCGGTGTAGATTTTGCTAACACTGGCAATCTTAAATAATGATTGAGGATCGGCAGGAATTTCACCCTCTCGGCTTTTCACGCCCGCTGTGTAAAAGGCCGGTGGTTCTCCCTTCTTATCGACGTAAACGATGATGCCATCAAATCCATAATCAGGCGCTTTATTGACTTGTTCCTGCACGGTATCAGGCAAGGGTGCGATCCAAGCGATTACGATGGGCCAGGGCACGAAGTATAACGAGATAATTGTTCCCACCAACAACAGTACCCTGATGATCCGCTTTGTTTTTTTAGTTGTCATCCTGTTTTGAGTTTTAATCAGCCCCCTTGCCCAATGCAGCAAACAACTTGGCATTGCTTATTTTCTCTTAGAGAAAGGCATATGCGTTTTCTACTTACTCCATAATTTGAGTAAGCAATTCCGTACAATTATAATTCCTAGCTGATTGTTAAGGCCGGAGCTTCTCCGCAACGCGCACGCTGGCAAAGGCATGCCGACGGAAGGTACGCCATTCTGTATGCAATCCCAAGTTAGGGGCGGCCACGGGGGCGGCCACGTATAGGTTTCTACGTACCTCAAAAGCGTTTGCAGCATTACTGGCGCGTACGGAATCACTCTGCACGCACCGACACGCACTCCGCTACCAGAGCATCTTACAAAAAAGCGTATCCTCGCACCGCGATAGCGATGTTACCGTGCGAGGGCCGACCGAAATTTACTCCTGAACCAAGGTATTGAGGGCGCGGTCGAGGTGAGAGTACCCGCCGTCAACAAAGATGTGCTGCCCGGTGATGTGCGAGGCGCGGTCGGACAGCAGGTAGACGGTAGTATCGGCGATTTCGTCGGCGCGCGTCATGCGCTGCCCCAGCGGGATGTTGCGCGTGATGGCCCGGCGTTTTTCTTCGGGGTTGTCGTAGGAATTGAGCCAACGGTCGTACATGGGCGTACGCACTTCGGCAGGAATCACGGCATTGACCCGGATCAGGTCGGGCAGTAATTCTACGGCCCACTCGCGGGTCAGGGCCAGTTGAGCACCTTTGGCGGCAGCGTAGGCCGACGTGTTGCCCTGGCCGGTCACAGCGGTTTTAGAGCTGATATTGACGATGGCGCCCTGCACTTTTTTGAGGCCGGGCAGGCAGTAATGCGCCATGGTGTAGTAATGCAGCAGGTTTTGCCGCAGCGACTGCATGAACCGCTCCGGATTACCCCGCTCCAGCCCGACGTGGTCGTTCCCTCCGGCGTTGTTGACTAACCCGTCGATGCGCCCGTATTTTTCCAGGACCTGGTCGACGGCGGCTTTGCACTGCGCTTCGTCCGTCAGTTCGGCCAGCACGCCCCACCCTTGTAACCCGGCTGACTCAAATTTCGAGGCCGCCTGTGCAACGGCGTCCGGGTCACGACTTACGACGACAGAAATGGCGCCTTCGCGGGCTACTTGCCAGGCGATGGCTTCGCCGATGCCGCTGGTACCGCCGGTGGTGATGATGACTTTGCCGTCGAGGTGTAGATCCATGGTGGAAATGAGAAAGGAAACTTGTTAAAAAGCGTGATTTATAACTTATAAAATTGAGTGGCATTCTGGCCCCACACCCGCGCCTGTTCTTCTTTTGAGTAACCGCTCAGGTAATCGTCGAGAAGCTGCACGACCTGATCGTACTCGCCCGCGAGGCGGCAGACCGGCCAATCGGACCCGAACATCAGGCGCTCCGGCCCGAAAGCCTCAAAAACTACGTCCAGGTACGGCTTGAAGTGGTCGGGCGTCCAGCCTTGCCAATCGGCCTCGGTTACCATGCCGGACACTTTGCAATGCACGTGGGGAAATTGCGCCAGTTGCCGCATGTGTTGCGCCCAGGGCTCCAGCATTCCGTCGGCAATGCGCGGTTTGGCAATGTGGTCGACGACCAACGGTAGTTCCGGAAATTTTTCGACGAACGCCACCGCCGCCGGCAGTTGTCGCTCGAAAATCAGGATGTCGTACGTGAGGTGAAAGTCGGCCAACATCGCTACGCCCCGCAGAAAGTCGGGCCGCAACAGAAACCGGTCATCGGGTTCGTCCTGCACCACGTGGCGTACCCCTTTTAGTTTGGAATGTTGTGTCCAGTGCGCCAACCGCTCGCCCAACTGCGGATCGCGCAGGTCGACCCATCCCACCACGCCCCGAATGAAGTCGTACTGGTCAGCCAGTTGCAGCAGAAAGTCCGTTTCGGCTTCCGTTTGCGAGGCCTGTACCGCCACACACCCCGCGAAGCCGTTGGTCTCCAACGCAGGTTTCAGGTCTGGCGGCAGGTAATCGCGGCGCAACACCTGCATGGCGTCGCTGATCCACGCGTGGGTCGCGGGCGAATACCGCCAGAAATGCTGATGGGCGTCGATTTTTTCCATGAGGTTTCGTTCGGCTAGGCGCCCCAGGCCTTGGCCACTTGACGGGAACTGCCCAGTCCGTCGATGCCCAATTCCACAACGTCACCGGGTTTCAGGAACCGGGCGGGCTTCATGCCGAGTCCTACGCCGGCGGGCGTCCCGGTCGAAATGATGTCACCGGGCAACAGCGACATGAACTGGCTCAGGTAACTCACTACGTAGGGCACGTTGAAGATCAGCTCGGCGGTGGTGCCATCCTGCATGGTTTCGCCGTTCAGCGTCAGCCAGAGGCGCAGATTATCAACGTCGCTGATCTCGTCTTTCGTCGCTACGAACGGACCGAGGGGCGCGAACGTGTCGCAGCTTTTGCCTTTCACCCACTGGCCGGAACGCTCCAGTTGAAACGCGCGCTCGCTGTAGTCGTTGTGGAGGCAATACCCCGCCACGTAGTCCATCGCCTCTGCTTCTGAAACGTAGCTGGCTTTTTTGCCGATGACCACGGCCAGTTCCACTTCCCAATCGGTTTTTTCGGAGCCTTTCGGAATGATCAGGTCATCGTTCGGCCCCACGATCGACGAAGTCGCCTTGAAGAAAATAATCGGCTCTTTAGGCAAGTCCATGTTGCTTTCGGCCGCGTGATCTTTGTAGTTCAGGCCGATGCAGATGATCTTGCTGGGGCGCACCAGTGGCGGACCGAGGCGTTCGTTTTCGTCGACGACCGGGCAGGTAGCCCGGAAGGTTTCCAGCCAGGTGGCCAGCCGTTGCGGGCCGTCGGTGGCAAAAAAGTTTTCGTCGTAATCTTCGCCAAAGGCGCTCACATCAAGACGCTTCCCCTCTTCGATCAGGCCGGGGGTTTCGGCGCCGGGTTGGCCAAAACGGATAAATTTCATAGCAAATTAGTTGTTCATATTCAGCGAGAGGAACCCGCCGTCGATGGGAAAGTTGGAACCGGTGATGAACGCGGCTTCGTCGGAACAGAGGTAGAGCGCCAGGTTGGCGACCTCGTCGGGTTTGCCCATGCGACCGATGGGTTGCGTGCCCGAAAGTTTTTCGAACATCTCCTCCTCGCGTCCTTCGTAATATTTTTTCAGGAAGCCGTCGACAAACGGCGTGTGGATGCGGGCGGGCGAAATGGCATTGCAGCGAATGCCGTCTTGTACGTAGTCGCGCGCCACAGAAAGCGTCATGTTCAGCACCGCGCCCTTGCTCATGGAGTAAGCAAAGCGGTCGGGAATGCCCGCCGTAGCGGCAACGGACGCCATGTTGAGGATGATGCCCCCGCCCTGCGCCTTCATCGGGCGGATGGCGGCCTGCAGGCAATTGTAAGCGCCCTTTACGTTCACCGCGTAGACGCGATCAAAGTCGGCCTCGCTGGTATTTTCCAGGTTTCCGACGTGGGCCACCCCCGCGTTGTTCACCAGAATGTCGAGCCGCCCAAAGGTTGCCACCACCGACTCGAACGCGGTTTTCACGGCCGCATGGTCGGTTACGTCGAGGAGAAGCGGATGCGCTTTTCCTCCCTGTTGCTGAATGAGCTGGAGGGTGGTATCGATGTTCGCCTGGTCGCGGTCGGCCACGATGACCAGCGCGCCCTGAGCGGCGAAACGTAAGGCAATGCTCTGGCCGATGCCGCTGGCGGCTCCGGTAATCAGAGCGATTTTATCAGTTAATTGAAACATGAAGTTGCACTGCAGGTTGTCACTCGGCTCCAAAGGTTGACAAATTCAGGAAGTTTCCAAAGCCGTCCGGGTGATCAAACCTTTGCCCGTCGCTCACTTTCCGGCGGGCCGAACGTCACTACACCGCAAGCCTTCATTTGCCTTTTACTTTTGGAAAAAACCCGCTTGCCTTCTACTTTCCGCTTTCCATCTCCACCACGCTCCATGCGCCTCTCCCCTCTCTTTGTGTGCTGTCTTGTTTGGGCATGCGCCTGCCAGTCGCGTTCTACGTCGGAAGCTCCGGTTGTAGAAAACCGCGCGCCCAATATCATCTTTATTCTGGCCGATGACCTGGGTTACGGCGACCTCGGCTGTTACGGACAATCGGTGATCCAAACGCCCCGACTTGACCGGATGGCGGCCGAGGGCCTGCGTTTTACGCAACACTACGCCGGCAATACGGTCTGTGCGCCGTCGCGGTGCGCCTTGCTGACGGGCCTCCACACCGGACACAGCTACGTGCGGGGCAATAAAGAAGTACAGCCCGAAGGCCAGGCTCCTCTGCCGGACGCGACGGTTACGGTGGCGGAGCGATTGCAGACCGCGGGTTACACAACCGCCGTCATCGGCAAATGGGGACTGGGGTATCCCGGTTCCGAAGGCGTACCGAACCGGCAGGGGTTCGACTACTTCTTCGGGTACAACTGCCAGCGCGCTGCGCACCATCATTACCCGGACAGCCTCTGGCGCAACGACACCAAGGTGGCTCTGGCGGGCAACGCGCACCAACAACGGCAGACGTATTCGCACGACCTGTTTACCGACCAAGCCCTAGCGTTTGTGGAGGAGCATCAGCAACGTCCATTTTTTCTATACCTGGCCTATTCGTTGCCTCACGCCGACGTCGACGTACCGGACGATTCGCAGCAGCCCTACGCGGGTCGGTTCGATGAGGAACCCTTCGCTGGTAATGCGGGCGGGTATGTTGCCCAACCGACGCCCAAAGCCGCCTACGCCGGGATGGTATCGCGTCTGGACCGGGACGTCGGTCGACTGCTAGACCGGCTGCAAACCCTGGGGATGGCCGAACAGACGCTGGTTATTTTCACCAGCGACAACGGGCCACACCAGGAAGGCGGACATCATCCGGAAAATTTTGACAGCAGCGGGCCGTTGCGGGGGCACAAGCGCGACATGTACGAGGGCGGCATCCGCGTGCCGATGCTGGCGTGGTGGCCAGGAACAATAGCGGCGGGACGTACGACCGACCACGTGTCGGCTTTCTGGGATTTTATGCCGACCGCCTGCGCGTTGGCAGGCGTCGAAGTCGATACCCGTACCGACGGAATTTCGTACCTGCCGACGCTGATGGACCGGGGCACTCAACCTACGCACGCGTATCTTTATTGGGAATTTACGGAACAGGGCGGCAAACAAGCCCTCCGCCAAGGCGATTGGAAAGGCATTCGGCGGAACCTCGCAGACGACCCGGCCGGGCCACTGGAACTCTACGACCTGGCCACTGACCCCGGCGAAACAAAAAACGTGGCAGCACAACATCCGGAGGTCACACAACAACTGGCCGAACGCATGCAAGCAGCCCACGAGCCTTCCACGCTTTTTCCGTTGCCGTACGAATCGACCACGGGTACAGGGCTAATGCCGTGAAAGTCAGGTAAGAAACCCGGAGGGTTTGGGGAAAACAAAACAGGAAAGCGGAGAAAGCCGGTTTATTCTACGTCTTCGGTGCTGTCGGTCGCAATCAGCGTGCTGTCGCTTCCGGTCTCCATCTGATCTGGGAAGATGTGTTCGGCGCGGATCGAGTTGAGCATTTTTTCCTTTTTCCGCTTGCTGACGTGCTCGATCACCAGGTAACGGTTTTTCTGCACGTGGTTTACCGAACGCGGCGTAGAGTCGCCTTCGAACAACGAAAACTGTTCGCGTTGCACCCGTCCGTTCATGATGAAGGCGCTTTGGTAAGCCGGACACACCTTGCGAACGCAGGCTGAGAACAGCAGCGTGCAAAGCATCAGGAAGAAAATTTGACGGAGTTCGCGCCTCATGAATGTATGGATCAACCCAGAACCAGAAGGGCATCAGTAAGTTAGCCTCCTGTTTGATGTCGGGCGGAACAAAGGTAGACACCGTAGTTGCCCCCGCACGCACAAACATGCCCGGAACCGGAGAATGTAATTTTTAATAGGAAAATCAGCATATCTCCACCATCACGTCTGCGCGAAGGGAATATATGGGCAGCGATGACAGGACCTTTTTGAAACCAGGAAGGCTTGTCAGAATCGGGCGACTAGCCGAAGATTCAGGTAGCGGGCCGATAGCGTGTTGGGAACGGCATACTGGCGGTTGTCCAGGTCCCGTACCCACTGGTAGGAGATCACGTTTTGTGCTCCGATGGCGTTGAGTAACTCCAGGCCTATCCAAATGGATTCCATATAGTTGGATAGGGTGGTGGCTTCATCAAAGATAAAGATTTTCGAGAAACCAATATCAACCCGGCGGTACAAAGGCGTCCGCTGAATCAGGTTCCGGTAGCGCGGGTCGCCCGGCGGACGGTAGGGCAACCCCGACCCGAACACCAGATTCAGAAACATCCGTACGGTGGGGTTGTTGGGCAGGTGATCGCGGAACATAATGGCCGCCGTTACGCGCTGATCGGTAGGGCGACGCAGGTAACCCAACGTATCGTCCAGGATGTTTTCTTTCGTGGAAAGGAGGCTCAGCGTGAACCACGATTCCGCGCCGCGCACGAACTCGCCGCTCACCCGAAAATCGGCACCGGCGGCGTAGGCCACCGCGTTGTTTTCGGCGAAGTAGCGGATGCGCACGTTATCGACGTCGTAAGGCACCACATTCCACATGTTCTTGTAGTACACTTCAGACGTAAACTTGAACGGACGCCCCCAGGCCAGGAAGTTGTAATCGCTCCCTACAATGAAGTGGATTGAGCGTTGGGCCTTCAGGTTCAGGTTCAGTACACCGCTGCTGTCGCGCAGTTCGCGGTAAAAGGGCGGCTGGTGGTACGCCCCTACGGCCAGCTTAAACACAAAGTCACGTTGCCAGGCCGGCTCGAAGCTGTATTGCACACGGGGGCTGACCAGCAATTCCTGGTTCACACTCCAATAGTTCAGGCGCGCGCCATAGGTCAGCCGACTCCGCTTTTCGGCACCGAGTTGCATGCTGTGCTGCGCGTACCCCCGCAACCGAAACGAGTTCAGGGTGATGGTGTCGTTCAGGAAACCGTTGATGCCCCGTACGTACTCGGCCGAATCTTTAAAGTAATATTCATAGAGCCGGTCGTCGATCATCTCCCGGTCGTAGCCTCCCCCCCATTCCACGGCGTGGCGCTCGTTCGGAAAGTAGTAATTCCGGCTGGTGGCCTGGAAAATGGTGGCTTGTAAGGCGTTGCGGCTGTACGAGTACGAACCGGCTACGTCGCGTTCGTTCACGTTCTGGTTGAAGTCGGGATCGGCCGTGTTGGTATTGACTTCGCTCAGGCGGTAGAACCCCTCTATCTCGACGTTTTCGCGTTCCTGCGTCCGGACCACCGCCGCCACCATGTCGGAACGGACCTTTTCGCTGAAGCGGTGCGACAGGCGCAAACCCGTCTGGTAGGTATCGTACCCGTACGTTTCCTGCCCGTCGAAAGCGGCCGTAAGGCGGCGCGCCAGTCGGATGGTGCCGAACGTGGTCTGCTGGCTTTTGGGGTCCAGTTCGTACCGGTTGCGGGCAAACGAGGTCAGTAGCCCCAGCACCGTCCTGCGGTTCTGTTGGCTTTTGCGCGAGGTCAAATCCCAGGTAAAATACGACTGCACGTCGTAGAACCGGGGGAAGTAATCGCCCTGCACAGCCAGGGTATTGAACAGATAACGGGCGCTCTTCTGCCGGGCACCGATCACGTAAGTAAAACGCCGTTCGGGCGTGGCGCCCTCTACATGGGCTGTGCTGCTCAGCAGACTCAGGCTGGCCGACGCCGCAAATTTGGTCGGCTCCTTGTAGCGAATGTTCAGCACCGACGAAAGCTTGTCGCCGTAGCGTGGCTGCCACCCGCCCGCCGAAAATTCAACGTCGGTGACCAGATCGGGATTGACGAAGCTCAAGCCTTCCTGCTGCCCGGCCCGCACCAGAAACGGACGGTACACTTGAATGTCGTTGACGTAGACTAAGTTTTCGTCGAAGTTCCCGCCACGCACCGAATACTCGGCCGAGAGCTCGTTGTTGCTGATCACGCCGGGCAGCGTGGCCAGAATCTTCGTAAAGTCACCAAAAGCCGAGGGCAGTTCTTTGGCAGTCCGCGGATTGATTTTGGTAACGCTGACCTCGTCTCGCTTTTCTTCGTACTGCGTGCCGGCAATTTCTACCGCTTTCAGGTACTGCGGATCTTCCTCCAGCACGACGTCCAACGTCAGCAATTCTTCGGCTCGGGGCCGTATCAGAAACGTCTGGCGCTTGTACCCGACGTGTGCGAAAATCAGCGTCACTTCCCGGCCGGCTGCCACGCGCAGTTCAAACTCGCCGCGCGCGTTGGTAACCGTGCCGCGGCTGGTGCCTTCCACCCCAATACTGGCCAGTTCCAGCGGCTCCGCTTGCTTGTCGGTCACTTTGCCACGCACCAGTGCCGTTTGTGCCCAGGTGGTGGTATAAAAAAACAGGAAAAACAGAAGAAGAGTGTAGCCGTTTCGCATTCCTTTCACAACGCTGCCCCTACACTTGTTTGGTATGTGCCTTCCGGCCGGCCTGCTTCAAGGTAGCAATGGTGGCCTGCGGATCGTGGGCCTTAAACACCACGCTGCCCGCCACGAGCACATCCACCCCCACCTCCACCAGACGCGAGGCGTTGTCGGGCGAAACGCCACCGTCGACCTCGATCACCGCCCGGCTCCCGACGCGCTGAATCAACTCGCGCAGCCGCGCAATTTTTCGATAAGAGGCGTCGATGAACGCCTGCCCCCCGAAACCCGGATTGACCGACATCACCAGCACCAGATCCAGGTCGGGCAGAATCCACTCCAGGCCGTCGACCGGCGTGTGGGGGTTGAGCGCGACACCCGCCCGGCATCCCAGTTCATGAATCGTCTGCACCGTGCGGTGCAGGTGCGGACAGGCTTCCCAGTGTACCGTCAGCGAATCGGCACCCGCTTCTTTAAAATCCTGGAGGTAACGATCGGGCTCTACGATCATCAGGTGAACGTCGAGCGGCTTGCGGGCGTGTTTTTTGATGGCCTTCACCACGGGCATGCCGAACGAAATGTTGGGCACAAACCGACCGTCCATCACGTCGACGTGAATCCAGTCCGCTTCGCTTGCGTTCAGCATTTCTATTTCGCGCTGAAGGTTGGCAAAATCAGACGCCAGTACAGAGGGAGCAACCAGAGGGTTCATGGCGGCAAAGATACGAGGTTGCGTGGTTATCGGCCCATGCGTGGTAAGTTTCTCAGCAAGACCGCCTTATGGCCACTGTCGCAAGCGAAAAGACTGCCGTTTTACCACGCCGCCCGGCACAAAGCGGGCATAATTTCGGGGAATCTGAAAAAATCCGTACCTCTTTCCCAATCCCTGCGTAGTTATAGTATTAGACTCCGGGGCACGCAGCTGCGTTGTGTCCTGGCTCACTGTGGTTACACCTTTTAATATCGATAATATGAGCGAAGAAACTTCTTTCGGGGAGATTACCCTTCAGGACACCATCATCGCCCTGCAAGGCGGCATTGAGCGCGTAGACAAGGAAAAAGGCGTGGTGACGATCGATCACTGGATTACTCAACTGATGGAAACCGGCCAACCGAAGTTCACAAGCATTGCAGAAGACCTGCGTGAACTGAAAGACAGTCTGAACGAAGAGGTGGTGAGCCGGCAAACCATCAGCGATAAACTGATTTCGATTGGCCAGAAAACCGCCAGCCTCACGGCCGAAGTCGACAGCGAATACAAGATTTCGATGGCCGCGCTGGGCAACATTCTGACCAAAGCGGGCAACTCCATCCGGTAAGTTACTCCCCACCGGCTTTACAGCATAAGAACCCCTCGGTGGGTTCTTTTTTTATGCCCTGTGCCCACGCAGGGTCACTTCCTACCTTGCTGATCCATCGCCTTTGGCCCTCCCAACTGCCCCTTGGTTTTCTGGAACGGCGAAAAACTTTCTTCCCTCAGGCTTCCCTCGCCGCTGTTTGCGCGTGAGTAAGGCATTAGTCATCCACACGAACGCGATGACGCTGTGAGGTTTTCCTCTCCCAACTGCCTTACCTATGACCAGAGCCTTTGCCACGATCGCCCTGAGCGTGATCCTCCTGTCGGGATGCCGTTACGACAACGAAGAAGATCTTTTTCCGGCCCCCGTTGCGCCCGATTCGACCGAAATCTCTTTTGCACAAACCATCCAACCGCTACTCACGGCCCACTGCACCGGCTGCCACGGTACCGATACGCCCTCGGCCGGGATCAGTCTGGTCGGGCACAGCAACGTAAAAAAATGGGCCGATACGGGTCAGTTGCTAGGTGCCATTGCACACCAGACGGGTTTCTCGCCCATGCCCAAAGGAGGGAGTAAACTGCCCGCCGCTGACATCGAGCGAGTCCGCCGCTGGATTGAACAGGGAACTCCCAATAACTGATCTGCACGATGCGCTACCTCTCTCCGATGTTGCTTTTGCTGGTGGGGCTCACCACGACGCTGGCCACCCTGCACGCGCAGGACGACCTGCTGTCGGCCCTGAACGACACCACGCCCCCCCCGCGGGAGTACACGCTGGCGACCTTTAAGTCGACGCGGATCATCAGCGGCCACTCCATCGAAACCGTGTCGGCCCGCCACCTCGACTTTCGGATCTCGCACCGCTTTGGCCCGTTGAACGGCGGCGCCTACAACTTTTTCGGGCTGGACCAGGCCACCATCCGGTTGGGGCTGGAATACGGTATTTCGCCGCGGCTGATGCTGGGCATCGGGCGTAGTTCGACCGAAAAGACCTTCGACGGCTTTGTGAAATACAAACTTCTGCGACAGACGTTCAGCAACGAGACGCCGCTCAGCGTGACCGTGCTGGGTGCCACCACACTCAATTCTTCGCTGGGACGAGCGCAAACGGAGCGGGACTATCGGTTCGACCACCGCCTCACCCACGTGGCGCAACTGCTCCTGGCCCGGAAATTCAGCGAACAGCTTTCGGTACAGCTCATGCCTACGTACCTGCACCGCAATCTGGTTGAACTGGCTACCGACGCCAATGACGTGTGGGCGCTGGGCATCGGGGGGCGTATGAAGGTCACCCGCCGCATGGCCCTCACCGGCGAATATTATTACGTATTGCCCGGCTCCACCCGCGCGCCCTACCAGAACGCCCTGGCGCTCGGCATTGACATCGAGACGGGTGGGCACGTGTTTCAACTCCATTTTACCAACTCGCTGGGCATGGTCGAGCCGCTTTTCATCGCCCGCACGACCGACCGATGGGCCGACGGCGGCATCCGCTTCGGGTTCAACATCTCGCGCACCTTTAACCTCGGACCGCGCCAGACGCGCGCCGGAGGCTGGTAACTCTTTTCCATCAGACCCTATTGCCATGCACACGTTCCTTTCCTTTCTGCTGCTGTTCAGCCTTGTGGTGACGCCCCCCCAAGAGGGCCTTTGGCTCAGCCAGTCCGGCGAAATCTCTTTCTTCTCCAGCGCGCCCCTCGAAGACATCGAGGCGGTGAACAAAAGTGCCCGCTCGGCCCTCAATTTCGAAACGGGCGAAGTGGCCGTCAAACTGCGCATCCGCGGGTTCGACTTTCCGAACAACCTGATGGAAGAGCACTTCAACGAAAACTACCTGGAGAGTGCGAAGTACCCCGAGGCCACCTTCGCAGGCAAGTTGCAGGAGACCATCGATCCTGCGCAACCCGGCACCTATCCTGTATCGGCCCGCGGTACGCTGACCATTCACGGTGTAGCGCAGAACCGTACCCTAACCGGCCACCTGACCATAACGCCCCGGCAGATCACGCTGGAAACCGATTTCGAGGTGGTGCTGGTCGATCATAAAATCGAACGCCCTTCGCTGATGCTGATGAAAATCGCCGAGAAGGTAGATGTGAAAGCACGCTTTACGTACCAGCCTTCCGGCAATGCCCAATAATTCTTTCCGCTTTACCCTTAATCCTGATCAACTCCCATGAAAAAAATCGTTACCTCTCTCCTGTTGGCGGGCGTCGTCCTGGTTCTGGTGCAGCCCCTGGCCCTCACGTTTTCGGGGGGTCCGCCGAACGGACGCACCAACGCCCCGGGCGAGCCGACTTGCACCGGATGCCACCAGGGCTTCGACCTTAATTCGGGCAGTGCGCTGTTCAGTGTTTCGCTGCCGAACGATTGCACGTCGTACATGCCCGACTCGACGTATCTGATGACCGTTACGTTTGCAAACAGCGATGCCTCGGTGCACGGCTTTGAATGGGTTGCGCTCGATGCCGACGACGCCAACGTCGGCACCATCACGATCACCGATCAGGATAAAACACAGTCGAGCACGGAGAGCGACCGCACGTACGTGAAGCATACGCTGGCGGGTACGGCCGATACCACCTGGACGTTCGAGTGGACCGCCCCCGCTTCCGGCACCGGGCCGGTCACGTTCTACGCCGCCGGGAACGAAGCAAACGGCAACGGTTCCAACACTGGCGACCGCATCTACACGACCGCCTTCATCGCACGCGAAGCCGTGGCCTCGTCGAGTGCCGAAGCGCTGGCGTTTACGTCGGCCGTCCGCGTGTTTCCCAATCCTGCTTCCGAAGTACTCTCCACCTCGTTTCACCTCCCGACCTCCGCCCCGGTAACGCTGCACGTTCTGTCACTGACGGGTCAGCAGGTCGCTTCGTTTCCACAAGGGCTGCTGACGGAAGGCAACCATACACTCCGCTTGCGGCTCGACCGGGCCTACCCCGCCGGCGCGTACCTGTTGCAGGTAGAAGCCGGACGCTTTTCGGCGACACGTCGTTTGGTTTTATTATAAAAGTAAGCGGGTGGCTCATTGCTGGGCCACCCGCTTTATGTTAGTAGATGAAGATGATGCGTGTTAAGAGGCCATGGCTGGACGGCGACGTACCAGATCGAAGCTGATGCCGAAACCGATCAACAGCAGGCTCACCAACGGAGAAGAGTACAACAGGTCGTCGCTGTTGATGGGTGCGCCCTCGACGTAGGCCGAAAACTCCGTGATCATAAAGAACAACACGGGGGTCAGCAGAAAGAAGTGGGCCATGCCGACGAGCAGAAACCACGAGTTGCTAGGCTTGGTGGCGGCAGTCCGGTACGACCGAATCAACCACACCAGCATCAGGCTGACGGACAACGCGCCGAATACGCCCAACAGCAACGGCGTGCTGGAGACCAACGGCAACTGCACCCACTGGCTGATCATCAGGTTCACCCCGTGAAACGTGAGGAGCGATGCCACCTGCACAATGGGGAATAGAATCATCAGCAGCGTGAAGCCGGCTAGACGAAGTCCTTGAACGGTACCATAATGCGTTAGCTTAAAAGTTTCCATAGCGATTCTCTACTCGTGGTGGTACATGGCTTAACATCAATTTCTGAATTAAAAGTAAATGGTTTTTATCCCCATAACTTGAGTTAATGCCTGTTTACACCACGTCGTAGTGATTTCTGCGGCATCCCTGCCCCGGCACGCACGAAATCAGAACGGCTTTTGAGTAGAACGTGTGGCTTCTCTAAATATGACAGACCATTCCTAAAAAGATGCAACTCAGTACCAAGCAGCTATACGCTCGATGCATAGTCTAGTAGACACCGTGGGAACAGGAAGTACAGGCTCTGCCGAAAAAATGCCGTATTCCCGCTACAATCAGTCCTAATCTTACATTCTCCTTCCTGCGACAGGCTCTTTCAAGCGTTTGAACAACAGGGTTATATCCAGCTAGTTACCCTGAAAACACAAAATCCCGATCGCGTTGCGACCGGGATTTTTTATGGATCGTAGTCTTTATCGGTTATGCGCTGCGGGGGAGCGACATCATCTCGTTGCCTTCTTTTTCTTCGACCAACTCGCCTAGCTCTTCATCGGTAGTTGCTACCACCGAGGTATTAGCAACCGCCTGAAAATCGGCTTTGTTGTACTTGCCGGGGCCGGACCAGAGAACCGCATACGCTTCTTTCAGCGAACGTGCGCCCTTCAGATCCCGGAAAATATCGGACCACTCGTGGAAGACCAGATAGACCGGATTGTAGGAATTTACCGGCGTGGTAATACCGTAAGTGGGCTGCTCCTCTTCCGGCTGGAACGTACCGAACAGCCGGTCCCAAATGATGAACGAGGCCCCGTAGTTTTTATCCAGGTACTTGGGGTCGGAGCCGTGGTGCACGCGGTGGTGCGAAGGCGTCACGAAGAAGTACTCGATCGGCGCAGGCAGTTTGCCGATCAGCTCCGTATGAATCCAGAACTGATACAGGACGGCAATCTGGTAGCAGATGAAGAACACAACCGGATCGAACGCAATCAAGGCGACGGGAATGAAGAACACGACTTTGATGTGCTGCGTCCACGACAGGCGGAACGACACGGAGAAGTTGTACTGCTCCGACGAGTGGTGCGTAACGTGCGTGGCCCACAGAATGCGCCGTTCGTGCGCTACCCGGTGTGCCCAGTACTGGAAGAAGTCGAAGACTACGTAGCACAAGACAAAAGACCACCACGTGGGGGGCACCGTCCAGGGCACCAGGTTGTAAAAGAATAGAATGATCGCTAACAGACCGGCTTTGACCACCGCACTGACCACCAGGTTACCGATCCCGATTCCGGCCGAAGCCAGAAAATCTTTCCCGACGTATAGTTCCCGGTTTTCATATTGACTGATGACAAATTCTAACAACACGAGCGCCAACATGAACGGAACCGCATAGTTGATGAGGGGGGGAAGGTCCATCGACATGACCTGTTCCAGGGTGAGTTTCTCTTTCAAAAGTGTATCTGTTTAAAAGTGTAGCTACTTTGTTTCCGTTGTTGCTAAGTTAAAAAGCGATGGCTGGGAATCCCAAATCATAGGGCTTATTTTCAGTAGGATAGGCCAATGAATCGACAGATGCGCGGTTTAGCCCTACTCTTTTGGTAGAGTCCGCGCCCGCCGTTACCTTGTCTTCGTGATTAACGTCGAAAAGCTCAGCAAAGTGTTTGGCACGCACCAGGCGGTCCGCGAAGTCTCTTTTTCCGTGGCGCCTCACCAAACGTTAGTTCTGCTGGGCACAAGCGGATGCGGCAAAACCACAACGCTGAAAATGCTCAACCGGCTGATCGAACCTACCGCCGGCCGCATCTTCCTAAACGGAGAAGACATCCGGGAGTTACCGGTAGAGCAACTACGCCGCCGCATCGGGTACGTTATTCAGCAAACGGGGCTTTTCCCGCATTATACCGTGGCGGAAAACATTGCGGTTGTGCCGCGGCTGCTGCACTGGTCGGCGACGCAAATTCGCCAGCGAGTGGACGAACTCCTCACGCTCCTGGGGCTGCCCGTTTCGATGGCGGAAGCCTACCCCGCACAACTGAGCGGAGGTCAGCAGCAGCGGGTGGGCATTGCACGCGCGCTGGCGGCCGATCCGCCGGTGCTGCTGCTCGACGAACCGTTCGGGGCCCTCGATCCCATTACCCGGCGGCAAATTCGGCAGGAGTTTCGTCACCTGGATGTATTGCAACAGAAAAGCGTGATTCTGGTGACCCACGACTTGATGGAAGCGCTGGAATTGGGCGATTTGATCTGCCTGATGGATCAGGGAGAAGTACAGCAACTTGGCACGCCACGCGACCTAATTTACCGTCCACAGAACGACTTCGTGCGGGCGTTCTTCCAGCCGCACCGCTTTCAGGCCGAACTGCACGTCGCCACCCTGCACGATCTGCTGCCCCACCTGCCGCCGGTTGCCATCACGGAACCAACAACGCTGGCGCTACCCGCCACCACTTCGGTGCAGGAAGCGCTCGAGCGCCTGGAGCAAGCCGCTCGGCCTACCCCGGCTCTGCGCATTGCAACAACGGCCACGTCGTCTTCGCATACCACGCGCCTGGGGCTTCTCGATGCTTTCTATCGTTTTCAGGCGCAGATGGCTGCTACCAACGAATCAGCGCCGAGCCCCAGGTAAAGCCGCTGCCAAACGCCGCCAGACAGACGAGATCGCCCGATTGAATGCGCCCTTCGGCCCAGGCCTCGCTCAGCGCAATCGGGATGGAGGCGGCGGTGGTGTTCCCATATTTATGAATGTTGCTGAATACCTGCTCGTCGCGCAGCTCCAGTTGCTCCTGCAAGTAGCGCGTGATGCGGTAGTTGGCCTGGTGCGGCACCAGCAGATCGATTTCGTCTTTGGTGACGTGGTTGGTCGCCAGGGCCTCTTGCACCGCCTCGGAAAAGCGCTGGATGGCGTGCTTGAAAATGGCGTTGCCGTTCATGTAACAGTACGTTCCGTCCAGCTCGCCCATCGCCTCGTACATCCGCTGGGGTCGGCTGCTGCCCGGATCTTTGATGACTAGTTCCTCAGCATAGGTGCCGTCGGCATGGAGGTGCGTAGACAACACGCCTCGCCCCTGCTCTTCCGAAGCGCTGACGACGGCCGCCCCGGCCCCATCGCCGAAAATGACCGAAACGCCGCGCCCCCGGGGGGTCATGTCCATCGCCGAGGATTGAATTTCTGCCCCAATCACCAGCACGTGCTTGTACATCCCGGTTTTGATGTACTGATCGGCAATGGACAGCGCGTAGATAAACCCGGTACACTGCACGCGGATGTCGAGCGCGCCGATGCCGGGCAACCCGAGTTCGCGCTGCAACAGGACCCCAGACCCCGGGAAGTAATAGTCGGGTGTGATGGTCGCCAGCACAATGAAGTCAATGTCTTGCGCCTGGAGTCCGGCCCGATCCAGCGCCATGCGCGCCGCGGCGGCCGACATGCTGGCCACGGTATCCTTACCGGGCGTAAAGAAGTGGCGCTCCTGAATGCCGGTGCGCTCTCTGATCCAGGTATCGCTGGTATTGAGTTGCTCTTCCAACTCGGCATTGGTGACAACCCGTTCGGGAACGTAGTGCCCTACGCCTTTCATTACAGAAGTATACATCATTGAAAATAATGGGGTGGTGGTGGCCTCGAAGGTAGCGGATCTACGGGGTTTCGCTTCGCGAGAGGCCGGGAAAATAAAAGCACCTGCGCGCTGGCAAGTGCTCGGTATTCGAATACGATAAAAAAAGCGCTTCCCGAAAGAAGCGCTCGTAAAGATTAGTCGACGTTGTCGTGCAGGAATTTGTTGTTACCCAGAATCTCGTTGTCTTCCGTCAGGCTATACCGCGAGATGTTGGTATCGGACGAGTGCGGCAACTTTTGCAGCACCACGTTGCGCCGCAGGTACGCCGGTTCGTCGTACATTTTCAGATCGGTGCTTTCCATGAACGAACGGCTGCCCATGCCTTTCAGCTTACGCACGCGCTCACGGGCCTGCTCCTGCAACAACCGCTGGCGTTTTTCCCAGTGGTTCTCCGGCATTTCCGGCGTCCGGGCCGGTTCGCGCTGCGGCGGCTCAACGGGTGGCGGTGGCGAGGTGGGTTCCGGTTCAGTGAACGAGAAGCGGCTGGTCGGTTCCAAAACGCTCGTCTCTTTCGGCGTGTCGTCTGCCGATGGCGCATCCCACTTGGGCTGGGCCGGGTTCCGCTCGGACATCGGGCGAGGTTCTGATTTCGGCTTTTCGGACAGCGGGGCCGAGAAAATGCGTTTGGTTTCGGCAGGCGGCGGGCTCGTCACCGGCTTGACCACCGACCGGTTGGTCAGCAGGTCGGTCACTTTCCGCTGCTCCACCACCACCGGCTCTTCGTCCGGCTTGTCGAAGCCCGTAGCAATCACCGTAACGCGGATGTGTTCGCCGAGGGCATCGTCGATACCGTGACCGAAGATCATCTCTGCATCTTCCCCGGCTTTTTCCTGGATGTAGCCCGTGATCTCCGACAGCTCGTCCATCTGCAGTTCCGACTTCGAGCCGGAAACGATGGAAAGCAGGATCTTCTTGGCTCCATGAATGTCTTTTTCGTTCAGCAGCGGCGATGCGAGGGCCTGTTCGGCCGCCCGGCTCGCCCGGCTGTCGCCCGACGTGGTGGCCGATCCCATCACGGCGGCTCCTGAGTCGCGCATGACGGTCTTGACGTCTTCAAAGTCAACGTTGACGTAGCCCGGCACGGTGATGATCTCGGCGATGCCTTTGGCAGCCGTGGTCAATACGTTGTCGGCCTGGGCGAAGGCCTGGCTGATCGACAGGTTGCCGAAAATTTCGCGCAGCTTGTCGTTGAGGATCACCAGTACCGTATCGCAGTTGGCGCGGAGTTCGGCGATTCCCAGATCAGCCTGCTGGCGCTTTTTCCGTCCTTCGAAAAGAAAAGGGGCCGTAACAATGCCGACCGTCAGAATCTCCAGATCTTTCGCGATGCGGGCAATGACCGGCGCGGCTCCCGTTCCGGTACCACCGCCCATCCCGGCCGTGATGAACACCATTTTGGTGCCGTCGTCCAGAAACTCGCGGATCTGTTCCTGACTTTCGAGCGCGGCGTCGCGTCCGCGCTCCGGATTGGCACCGGCTCCCAGCCCTTCGGTCAGGCCCGCACCAATTTGCAGGCGATTCGGGACCGGGCTGTTTTTCAGGGCCTGGGCATCGGTATTGACCACCACGAAGTCGACATCTTTGATGCCCTGGTTGAACATGTGATTGATGGCGTTGCTGCCACCGCCCCCTACGCCGATCACCTTGATGATTGACCGATCTCGCTCGGGCATTTCAAATCGAAATGATTTATCCATCATATGCGACTTTATGTTTTACCACCTCCGGAGGCCCGTTTTCTGGGGTTTCCGAAGGCATTTCTCGTTCAATAAAATTAATACTCGCCTTTGTTGTCCAGGTCGTCGATCAGCAGGTCGCGCGTGCGATCCAGGAACCGCCGGAAGAAATCCGACCCGGTTTTCTCGGTTTTTTCCCGCTTGGTGTTGCGGTCGGGCGTCTGCTGGCTCTGCACTTCCGAGTAGTAGTTCTGCCGGTCGTCGACGGAACGGAAACCCGACAGCACCAGCCCCACAGCAGTGGCAAATTGCGGGCTCTTGATGTCCTCGACCTTCCCGCGGCTCAGGTGTTCGTTCGGGTACCCGATGCGCGTGTCCAGGCCGGTCATCAGTTCGAACAGCGGCTGCACGCCTTGCAATTGTGCGCCCCCGCCGGTTACCACCAGCCCTCCGGCCAGGCGGTTCAACAGCCCCGACATGATCAGCTCGGTGTGGATCAGTTCGACGATTTCTTCCATCCGCGCTTCGATGATGTAGGCCAGGTTTTTGACCGACACTTCTTTCGGCGGGCGGTTGCGCAGGCCCGGAATCGACACCACTTCGTTGTCGCGCGCCTCTTCGGCCAGCGCGTGTCCGAAACGGGTCTTGAGCAGTTCGGCCTGGTTTTGCATCACCATGCAGCCCTGCTTGATGTCGGAGGTGATGATGTTGCCCCCGAACGGGATCACGGCCGTATGGCGCAGAATGTTGTCGTAGAAAATGGCGATGTCGGTCGTGCCGCCCCCGATGTCGATCAGCGCCACGCCCGCCTCTTTCTCTTCGGCCGTCAGCACAGCCAGGCTGGACGCAATCGGCTCCAGCATCAGGTTGTCGATTTCCAGGTTCGCTTTACGCACGCAACGGTGCAGGTTGTTAATGGCATTGGAATGTGCCGTGATGATCTGGAAGTCGCCTTCGATCTTCACGCCCGACATGCCGACCGGGTCTTTGATGCCCGACTCGTAATCGACCGTATAATCCTGCGGAATGACGTGGATGATTTTGGTACCCGCCGGCGTCACGGTCCGGTACATATCGTTGGTCAGACGGTTGACGTCCTCTACCTTGATCTCATCCTCGTTAGAGCTCCGGGTGATGCTGCCGTGGTGCATCGACCCTTTGATGTGTTGCCCAGCAATTCCTACGTTTACTTCCCCGATATCCACACCCGACTGCCGTTCAGCTTCCTGCATCGCCTGCGCAATTCCTGTAACGGTCTTATCGATATTGGTAATCATCCCACGGTTCACGCCTTCCGACACGGCCGTTCCCATCCCAAGAATTTCCAACTTCCCGTATTCGTTCTGCTTGCCAACGACCGCGCAGATTTTGGTAGTGCCAATATCAAGTCCTGCTACGATTTTATCTTTTTGCATAGGTTATGAGGTTATTCACAGATGATCTGGTTCTCGTATTTTACATTGATCCGACGGTAGGTATTCCAACCTTTGGCCGGAAGAATTTTCTTATAAAAAATCTGCAGCCGCTTAAACTTCGACTCCAGTTGTTCGGGCGCACCCAGCTCAATCGTTTGCCTGCCTACCTGCGGATACAGCTGCACTTCCCCGTCGGGTAAGACACGCACCTGTGCAATTTGAGCCCGCCAGAATGCATCGTTATAAATGTACTGCAGCAGTTGGAGCAACGAGGCGGTATACGGCTGTTGCGTCAAACTGACCGAAGGCCACTTCGGCGGCCCTTCCACCAACAATACGCGAGCAGTGTAGTGAGGCGACATGGGAATCAGCTTCCCTTCCTGACTCACGTAGAGGTCTTCGCCGTTGGGCCAAAGCACCCGGGCAATGGGATTGATCTGTTCGATGTCGACTCGCAGCCCACCATCCAGGTTGCGCGAAACTTCTGCTCGCTGTACGAACGGATTGGCATCTAACGTCTGTTCGAGGCTACGCAGGTTGATGGCATGACTACGTTCCTGAAAAAGATTGGTGAGCCGCCCACCCGGTGCATGACCGGCCAGCATGTCTTTGATGTCTTCATCGTTGATGAAGTAGTGCTCAAAGTTATGGTCCAGCCGAATATGGAGGTCTCTGCAGAACCGATCGTGTTGCTTTTTTTCGACAAACCCAATGAATACAGGCAAAACTAAAGCCCATATGGCCAGCTTCACCTGCTTTTTAATCCGGATTCGTGAAAATAACATTTCTTTGCGGTTATCTTAGCGTATGTTGATAACTATTTTAGCGCTTTTTTGAGCGTTTGTTTGATGCCTCAGCCGGCGTTTGTGGCCGGAAAACCGTGTTCTTCCCAATAAATATTTCGGATTTTCTCGACGAGTTGATCGATATCTCCTGCGCCCATCGTAATCAGCAGTTCAGGCCGGTGGGCCGAGATGTAATCCAGCGCTTCGATTTTGCTCAATACCTGCCCGCCAGCGACTTCCATCAACGACAGTAACCACTCGCTGCTGACGCCCTCCATCGGTTTTTCACGAGCCGGATAAATGGGCAGCAACAGCAGCTGATCGGCTTTTTGCAACGCGCGCGCAAACTCTTCGGCAAAGTCGCGCGTGCGACTAAAGAGGTGCGGCTGAAACAAAAGTGTGAGTTTTTTATCGGGATAAAGTTGGCGTACCGACGCCAGTGCCGCCTCAATTTCGGTCGGGTGATGCGCGTAGTCGTCCAGATAAACGGCCTCATCACTCTCAAAAATGTACTCAAATCTTCGACGGACGCCCCGGAAGCTATTGAGGGCCTGCCGAATTTCGTCCAGGCTCAGTCCCAGTTGCCGCGCCACCAGCGCCGCCGCCAGGGCATTCTCGGCATTGTGCAATCCTTGCGTGCGCATCTGCACATCTTCGATGCGCTCTTCGCCCAGCTTCAGGTTGAATACATACCGCCCCGCCTCAATCCGCACGTGCTCGACGCAGTTGTGTTGCGCGTCCAGTCCATACTGCTGTACCTGCAACCCGGCCGGTACCGACAGCGGCAACCCTTCGCGCAGCATCAGGTGTCCCCCCGGCACAATGCGCTGGATGAACAACTCGAACGACTCGCGAATCGCGGCCGCATCGCCGTAAATGTCGAGGTGGTCGGCATCGGCCGAGGTGACCACCGCCACGTTGGGCCGCAACGTCAGGAACGAGCGGTCGTACTCATCGGCTTCTACCACAACGATGTGGTCGGGCCGTGCCGCTTCGCCCAGCAAGAGGTTGGTGTTGTAGTTCTGCGTAATGCCGCCCAGAAAGGCAGTGCAGTTGCGTCCGTTGGCGGTCAGCAGATGCGCCACCATCGACGAGGTCGTGGTTTTGCCGTGGGTACCCGCCACCGCTACGGTGACGTGGTCTTCCGTAATCCAGCCTAGCACCGTAGAGCGCTTCTGCACCTCAAAGCCCTCTTCCCGCAGAAACGTCAGCTCCTGATGGTTGGTCGGTACCGCCGGGGTGTATACCACCAGCGTCTCTTCCCGGTGCTGCAGCACTTCATCGCCCATCGCCTCTACGCGATCTTCGTAATGTACCGCAATGCCCTCCTGCACCAGCGCCTTGGTCAGCGGCGTTTCCGTCCGGTCGTACCCCGACACCCGCCGCCCCGCCGCGCGAAAGTAGCGCGCCAGCGCACTCATGCCGATGCCACCGATGCCGATGAGGTAAATGGTATGGAAACGATCGAGTTGCAAAATGGTGATTGGTTAATCCGTTTTTGAGTTATCAGTGTTTTCGCCAGCGTAAAACGGTGGACATGTTTACATGATCGTTACTACTTCCCGGCCAGCTCCCGCACGTACCGAGCGATCTCCTGGTCGGCCTGCACATGGGCCATCGCCTTGATGTTGTCGGCCAGTTGTTTCTGTTGTGCCTCGTCTTTCATCAGGGCATCGAGCGACTCGAACAATTTTTCTTCTGCCTCCGCATCGCGCACCAACACGGCGGCATTTCGGTTGACCAGCGCCATCGCGTTTTTGGTCTGGTGATCTTCCGACACGTTGGGCGACGGCACCAGCACCGCCGGCTTGCCGACGATGCACAGCTCGGAGATCGACAGCGCACCGGCCCGCGAAATCACCACGTCGGCGGCGGCGTAGGCCAAGTCCATCTCTTTGATGAAAGGCAACATCCGCACGCCGCTCCGCTCGAAGGGTTGCGCCTGCCGCTGTCCTGTTTCTGCGTACGATTCGCCCGTCTGCCAGATCAACTGATAGCCCGCCTGCTCAAACTTGTAAAGCGACTCGGCGATGCTCCGGTTGATGGTCCGCGCGCCCAGACTCCCCCCAATGGTCAGCACCACTGGCCGGTCGGGCGAAAGCTTGAAGTGCTTCAGGGCCTGCTCGCGTTTCGCCTGCGCATCGGCGATGTCCTTGCGCACCGGATTGCCGGTCAGCACAATCTTTTCGGCCGGAAAGAATTTCTCCATGCCCTCGTAGGCCACACAAATCTTCGACGCGTAGCGCGAGAGCCACTTGTTGGTCAGTCCCGCGTACGAGTTCTGCTCCTGAATGAGGGTGGGCACCCCGGCCCGCGCCGCCGCGTACAGCAACGGCCCGCTGGCATAGCCCCCGACGCCCACCGCCACATCGGGTTTAAAATCTTTGATCACCTTCCGCGCCTTGGCGATGCTGGTCACCAGCTTGACGGGAAACAGCAGATTGTCGAGCGTCAGGCGCCGCTGAATCCCGCTGATCCACAAGCCCACGATCGGGTAGCCCGCCTGCGGTACTTTCTGCATCTCCATGCGGTTGCGCGCGCCGACGAACAGCACCTCGGTACGAGGATCGTGGGCCTGCAACGCCCGCGCGATGGCGATGGCCGGGAAGATGTGTCCGCCGGTTCCTCCGCCACTGATGATGACTTTAAGCGATGGCTTTTCTGCGGCCATTGGTCTTTGATCGTTTATTTTCAGTAACCGGCTTTCCCTTGCTCACGCTCAGGATGATGCCGAGTGAAATGCCTGTGAATAACAACGAAGTGCCGCCCATGCTGAGCAACGGCAGCGGTTGCCCCGTGATGGGTACCAGCCCCACCGCCACGGCCATGTTGGTGAGCGCTTGCAACACCAGACTAAAACTGAGGCCCGCCGCCAGCAATCCCCCGAAGGCGTCGGTGGTCTGACTGGCCACCACCAGCCCCCGATACAACAGTACGAGGTACAGCGCCAGCACCCCCACGCCCCCGATCATGCCGTACTCTTCGACGATGATGGCGTAGATAAAATCGGAGTACGGGTGCGGCAGAAAGTCGCGCTGGTCGCTGTGGCCTGGTCCTTTGCCTTTGATTCCCCCGCTCGCCACCGCGATGTACGATTGCTGGGCCTGAAACGGCACCTTATCAGGATCGGAAAACGATTCCCGGAACGCCTCGATCCGGGAGATGAACGTAGCGCCCCGTTCCCCAATGCTGCCGGCCAGCAGCCCGCCGACCAGCCCCACCCCGACCAGCATCGCCAGGTACTTGGTGGGCACACGTCCGATAAACATCAGCAGCATGCAGGTGGCAAACAACAGCATCGCCGTCGAGTAGTTCGACATGGCAATCAGGACGCAAATCACGAAACACCACCCCAGAATGGGCAGGAACGTTTCGTACGGGTTGCTGATTTTTTCCTGGCGCTTGGCCAGCATCAGCGCCACGTGCGAGATCAGCGCCAGCTTCGCCAAATCGGACGGCTGAAACGACTGTTGAATGAGCGGAATGGTGATCCACCGGGAAGCATCGTTTAGGGTATCCCCGAATTTCCAGGCGTAAATCAGCAAGGGTACGGATAAAACCAGCGCCAGGCGCGACAAGGTGGCGTACCACCGGTAGTCCAGTTTGTGCGCGCCCCACATGAACAGCAGCCCCAAAATTACCAGCGAACCGTGCCGCAGCAGGTAATACTCGGTGTCGCCCTCCATCCGCTTGTAGGCCAGCGTCCCCGTCGCGCTGTAGACCACCAGTACGCTGATGAAACACAAGGCCATTACGATAAACCAGATGCCCCAATCGCCCTGCAGGTTGCGGTCGATCCAGGTGCGCCAGGAAGCGGTTTGTGCCGTATCGCTCATGAGGGAGTAGTTGTTTGGGTGGATTGAAGTTGTTGGACCTGCGCTTTGAACTGCTCGCCGCGGTCTTCGTAGTTGCGAAACAGGTCGAAGCTGGCGCAGGCCGGCGACAAAAGCACCGTATCGCCCGCCGCGGCCTCGGCAAACGCCACGCGCAGCGCATCGGCCATGCTGGCCGTTTCCCGCACGAGCATCCCGAACGAACCGAAAGCTTTTTGCAACGGCTGATTGTCGGTGCCCATACAGACCAGCGCCTTCACTTTTGCACGGACCAGGTCGGCAATCTGCCCGTAGTCGTTGCCCTTGTCGACGCCGCCCGCGATCCAAACGATGGGCGCCGGCACCGCATCCAGCGCGTACTTGACCGAGTCGACGTTGGTGGCTTTGGAATCGTTGATAAACCGCACGCCCTGTACCGTGCCGGCATCTTCCAACCGGTGCGGCGCGTTGCGGAACGTTTGTAGTCCCTGCCGCACGCGAGCTTCGTCTGCACCCAGGAGCGCCACCGCGAGGAGCGCCGCCCCGGCGTTGATCAGGTTGTGCTTCCCTTTGATAGGCAAAGCATCAATCGCAAAACGCCAGTCCGTCTTTCCCACTTTGATGCGCAGGTCGGTTCCTTCTACAAATGCCCCTTCGGGCAGGACGTCAGCCAACGAAACCGGCAGCAATGCCGCGGCGACACTGCGCTTCGCTAACTCTTCGCGGACAACGGGATCTTCCTGATAATAAATCAAAAAGTCGTCGGCCGTTTGATTTTCCGTGATCCGAAATTTTGAGTCGATGTATTTCTCAAATTTATACTCGTAGCGATCCAGATGGTCGGGCGTGATGTTGAGCAGCACGGCGACCCGCGGCCGGAACGCCTCAATGTGATCGAGTTGAAAACTGCTCATCTCCACCACGTAACCCGGCTGGTGACCGGCAGTTACCTGCTTGGCGAGGCTCTGCCCCACGTTGCCCGCCAGCCCGTACGGCAGCGCGGCATGAGTCAGCAGGTGGTGCGTCAACAGCGTCGTCGTGGTTTTGCCGTTACTCCCCGTAATCGCTACCAGCGTGGCGTCGGTAAAGCGGCTGGCCCACTCCAGCTCGTCGAGGATGGGCGTGCCTTGCGCCTTTAGTTGCTGCACAAGCGGCGCTTTGTCGGGGATGCCAGGGCTTTTGATCACCAACTCGGCCGCTAAAATTTTTTCTTCCGTATGACCACCCTCTTCAAATGGAATATGGTGCTCCTGCAACACCTGCCGGTACTTTTCGGCAAGGGTGCCCCGTTCCGACACAAACACGTCGTAGCCTTTCGCCTGCGCCAGTAGCGCCGCTCCCGTTCCACTTTCTCCTGCTCCTAAAATGACGATCATGTCGGTTCTAAACGCTGATGTACTATGATTGAGTAGCCTAAATGCGCCTTTTTATTTCTTTGTCATCCCGAACACCGTGAGCGATCTTCTACATGACTCAAAAGGTTTCTCGCTATCGCTCGAAATGACATTGTTTACTTTATTTCAACTTCCGGACTCCGGTCTTCCCGACCTCCCGTCTCCCTTTTATCGCAACTTCAGGGTGCCCAGCGTCAGGATGGCCAGCATGATGCCGACGATCCAGAAGCGCGTGACGATTTTCGATTCGTGGTAATTCAGTTTTTGGTAATGGTGATGGAGCGGCGACATTTTGAAAATCCGTCGGCCTTCTCCGTATTTCTTTTTCGTGTATTTGAAGTACGACACCTGCATCATGACCGAGATGTTCTCGACCAGGAAGATGCCGCACAGCAGCGGAATGAGCAGCTCTTTGCGGATGGCCAGCGCCAGTACCGCAATGATGCCGCCGATGGCGAGGCTGCCCGTATCGCCCATGAACACCTGCGCGGGATAGGAATTGTACCACAGAAACCCGATGCAGGCTCCGATGAACGCCGCACAAAAGATGACCATCTCGGCGCTGTCGGGAATGAACATGATGTTCAGGTAGTCGGAGAAAAAGGCGTGGCCCGACACGTAAGCGAGCACCGCCAGGGTAAAGGCAATGATGGCGGAAGAGCCCGCGGCCAGTCCGTCGATGCCGTCGGTGATGTTGGCACCGTTCGACACGGCCGTGACCACGACAATGACCACGACCACGTAGATGACCCACGTGTAATCGCGGCCGATGGTCCATTCGGCCAGCTTTCCGTAGTCCAGTTCGTTGTTTTTGACGAACGGGATGGTCGTCACCGTCGATTTGACATCCTGGTAGGTCGTGCTCGGAATGGCGTCTTCCGAGTTAAAGACCTCGTCGGTGTAGACCGCCGTATCGGCCCCTTCGTATTCGCGGACCACCACGTCCTGGTTGAAATAGAGCACCAAGCCAACGATCAGCCCGAGGCCAACCTGTCCCACGACTTTGAACTTCCCTTTTAGTCCCTCTTTGTTCTTTTTGAAGACTTTGATGTAGTCGTCGATAAAGCCGATCAGACCCATCCAGACGGTGGAGATCAGCAGCAGAATGATGTAAATGTTGTCCAGACGCGCAAAAAGCAACGTTGGCACCAGGATGGCCGACAGGATGATGATGCCGCCCATAGTCGGCGTTCCCTGCTTTTGCAGTTGCCCTTCCAGGCCCAGGTTGCGCACCGTTTCGCCCACCTGCTTGCGCCGCAGCAGGTTGATCAGGCGCTTGCCGTAAATGGCGGCGATCAGCAGCGACACAATGGTGGCGGCACCGGCCCGGAACGAAATGTAGCGGAACACGCCGGCCCCGATAAAGTCGAACTGCTCGTCCAGGAAAGCAAACAGATAATACAGCATTAGCCTTTCACCGTTTTAAATGCCTCCATCACTACTTGCTTGTCGTCAAAAGGATATTTGACGCCTTTAATTTCCTGGTAGGTTTCGTGGCCTTTGCCCGCTACCAGCATAATGTCTTTGGGTTGGGAAAGCATACAAGCGGTTTTAATGGCTTCGCGACGATCGACGATGGTCAGCACCTTCCGGCGGTCGGAGGGACTGATGCCCGCCTCCATCTCTTTCAGGATTTCGGCCGGATCTTCGTCGCGGGGATTATCAGAAGTAAGAATGACTTTGTCGCTGAAACGGCAGGCGATCTGCGCCATCAGCGGACGTTTCGTTTTGTCGCGGTTGCCGCCGCAGCCGACCAGCGTAATGACCTGCTCGCCACCCGATCGCAAATCGTCGATGGTCTGCAAGACGTTTTCCAGGGCGTCGGGCGTGTGGGCGTAGTCCACAATGGCGGTAATGCCGTCGAACTCCAACTGGTCGAACCGCCCGATGGAAGGCTTGATGCTGGAAAGCTGCGTCAGCACTTCCTCCGAATCTTCGCCCAGCAGCACGGCCGCGCCGTAAACCGACAGGATGTTGTAGGCGTTGAACGCCCCGATCAACTGAAACCAGACGGGCTTGCCGTCGATGTCCATCTCCAGCCCTTGCAGCGAGTTGGCCAGAAGGCGCCCTTTGAAGTCGGCTTCGGTTTTGAGTGCGAAGTAGTATTTGGCGGCTTTGGTGTTTTGCAACATCACAAAGCCGCGCTTGTCGTCGCCGTTGACGAGCGCAAACGCATCGGCCGACAGCCCGTCGAAAAACGCCTTTTTTGCCTTGATGTACGCGTCGAAGGTTTTGTGGTAATCGAGGTGGTCGTGGGTGATGTTCGAGAAAATCGCCCCTTTGTACTTCAGCCCGGCGATCCGCCGCTGGTCGACCGAGTGCGAACTCACTTCCATGAAGCAGTGCGTGCAGCCCCGCTCCACCATCTGCGCCATCAGTTCGTTCATCCGCACGGCGTCGGGCGTGGTGTGGGTCGAGGGCAGAATTTCTTCGTTAATCTGGTTCTGTACGGTCGAGAGCAAGCCGACCTGATAGCCCAGTTTGCGGAAAAGCTGGTGCAGTAGTGTGACGGTTGTGGTCTTTCCGTTGGTACCCGTCACGCCGACGAGCTTGAGCTTGGTAGACGGATTGCCGTAAAAATGGCTCGCCATGATGCCCAGCGCCTCGCGGCTTTCTTTCACCGTCACGTACGTCACGTTCGACTGCCGCACGACCGGCATCGCCTCGCCCACCACAGCCGTTGCGCCATCGGCCACCGCCTTTTCGATAAAGGTATGCCCATCGACCGTAGTACCGCGCGTAGCGACAAACACACAGCCCGGTTTTACCTGACGCGAGTCGAATACGATGGCGTTGACTTCCACCTCCATATCGCCGGCTACTTCTTCCAGCGATACTTTATACAATAGGTCTTTGAGCGTTTGCAACGAGAATGAGTGACTAAGTGATTGAGTGAATTAACGATTACCTTGAACGTTGACTTATTCTTCCAGTTTGAGCGACACGGTGGCCCCTTCGATGATGTTCATGTCGGGCGTGGGCCACTGCCGCGCCACGCGGCCCCGTCCTTCGTGTTTTACGTTGACGCCTCTGTTTTCCAGGATGTAGAGCGCATCGCGCAGGGTCATGCCCGTTACGTTGGGCATCTGGCCGGGCACCGCTTCCGCGTTTTTCCAGAAGATGCCGTTGTTGACCACATCGGCGCGCACCCAGTCGTCGCCGGGGTTCTGCGTGTGGTTCGAAATGCCCATCTCGTTGCACAGCCGCGCCAGGTCGTGATAGTAGCCCGCCTGAATCACGGGGAATGTGCCGGGCGCGGGCTTCTCTGCCGCAAACTCGCGGTGTAGTTCCACGTCCATGCCGTAGATTTTATCGGCCACCTCTTTAAAGACCGGAGCTGCCACATCGCCTGCGTAGCGGTTGAAGCCGTTCTGCGGGTTGTCGATCACCACGATGCAGCTGTACTTGGGCTGATCGGCCGGAAAATACCCGGCGAACGACGTGTAGTAATTTTTGGTGTAGCGGCCGTTCTCGATTTTCTGCGACGTGCCGGTTTTGCCCGCAATTTTGTAGGCCGCGTTGCGGATGTTGCTGGCCGTGCCGCTGTCGACCACGCTTTCGAGCATGCCCCGCAGGTAGCCCAGCGTTTTGTCCGAACAGATTTTTTCGTTGATCACCGCCGTCTCGAACGTGTCGACCACTTTGTCGGCGTGGCGCACTTCACGAACGATGATCGGCCGGATCATGCGCCCTCCGTTGGCGACGGCGTTATAGAAGGTCAGGATCTGAAGCGGCGAGATCTGCAACTCGTACCCGACGGACATCCACGGCAGCGTAATGCCGCTCCACGTACGATCCGAGGGACTTTTGATGTAAGGCTCGCCTTCGCCGATCATCTGGAAATGGAGCGGACGCCCCAGCCCGAAACTGTAGATGTAGTCGACAAAGCGTTGCGGATTTTGCCCGAAGGCCTGGTTGGTCAGCTTGGCGATGGCGATATTCGACGATTTGGCGAACGCATCCTTCAGCGTCAGCGTACCGAACCCGCCGTAGTGGGAATCGCGCAGGGTGCTGCGGTAAAATTTAAATTCACCGTCGCCGGTCTCGATGCTGTCTTTCGGCGTCAGCGACGTTTCTTCGAACAGCGCCATGTACGACGCCAGTTTGAACGTAGACCCCGGGTCGGTCCGCCCCGCCACGGCGTAGTTGTAGCGTTCGGTATAGCCGTTCTTGCCGTTTTTTCCGAGGTTGGCCATCGCTTTGATGTGGCCCGTCGCCACTTCCATCACCACGACGCAGCCGTTGTCGGCCTCGCGCTCTTCCAGCGCGCGGAGCAGTGCCGTTTCGGCCACGTCCTGCCAGTTGACGTCGATGGTCGTCACGATGTCGTACCCATCTTCCGGCTTCACGGCCGACGCATCGTCGACCGGTTTCCAGAAGCCCCCGGCCGTTTTCTGAAACAGCGCCATGCCGTTTTTGCCCGAAAGCTCCTGGTTGAAGCTGTACTCCAGTCCGGCCCCTCCGGTATTGTCCTCGCGCATGTAGCCGACGGTTCGCTGCGCCAGGTGCGTAAACGGATTGAACCGGCGGTTGACCCGCTCAAAAATGACACCGCCGCCCATCCGGCCTTCCCGGAAAATGGGCCACGTCGCCATCTCTTTTTTCTTGCTGTAGTCGATTGTGCGGCGGCTCAGGTAGAGAAAACGCCGGTCGCGCCGGCGGTAGTCGCGGATCTTCCGGACGTACTCGGCTTTGGTCCGCTCGCCGAAAAATTTCGCCAGGTGGTAGGCCAGCGAATCGATATCGCGCTCAAAAATATCACGATCGACCACGGTCGGGTCGAACGCAACCCGGTAAAAAGGCAGCGAGGTCGCCAGCAGGCTGCCGTTGTCCGAATAGATGTTGCCACGTGTGGCTTTCACCTCGCGGTAATTGAGGCGATTTTTCACGGCCACCTCTTTCCAGTAAGCACCTTCCACCCACTGCAACCAGAACATCCGGTACAGAATGCCGCCCGCAAAGATCACCACCACCATCAGGAAGGCGATCCGCGCACGAAGCAGGATGGAAATCTTAATATTCATCTTTCGGTACGACGATTTTCAACGGGGGCCGTGCGCTTTCGACCAGCCCCAGGTTTTGCTCACGAATGCGCCGGGCCACTTCCGACTGCTTGCTGTAAAACATGTACTTCGCCTTTTGCGAGGTGTAGTCGACGCGGAGGTCTTCCACCTGGGCATCGAGGCGCGCCAGTTTCCGGTAGGTCTTGTTGGCGTAGTGGCTGTTGGCGATGTACAAAAGACCCAGCAACACCAGAAACAGCAGGTGCGGCACGTACCGCACTGAAAACCCCCGACTCGCAATGGTCCGCAACCAGGAACCACCACGCAGCCGCCCGAACAGACCGCTCCCCGGCGTCTTCGTTTTAGGGGGTGATTTCAATCGGTTCGTAGCCATTTTTTATGAGTTACAAGGTTATCAGGTTATAAAGTTTAGAAGGTTAGATGCGTTTCTAGTCAAGTTTCAACTTTTCCTACACTTTCTCGCCGACGCGGAGTTTCGCGCTGCGGGCCCGCGGATTGCGCGCCACCTCGTCCGCTTCCGGCTCGATGGGACGGCGCGTTACCGCCCGCAACGGGGCCTGCACGTTGCCGTACAGGTCCTTCTCGGCTTCGCCCTCAAACTTGCCGGTACTGATGAAGCGTTTCACGAGGCGGTCTTCCAGCGAGTGGTACGAGATCACCACCAGCCGCCCGCCCGGCTTCAGCATGGCAGCGGCCTGCGTCAGCATCTCGCGCAACGCCGCCATTTCGTCGTTCAGCTCGATGCGCAGCGCCTGAAACACCTGCGCGTAGTATTTATGCTCTTTGCCGCGGGGCGCCAGCCGACGCAGCACGCCCTTCAGGTCGTCGACCGTCTGAAACGGATGTTCTGCCCGCACCCGCACCAGCTCGGCCGCCAGCGTCCGGGCGTTGCGTACTTCGCCGTACATCCCCAGAATGCGGTGCAGGTCTTTTTCCGAGAAGTCGTTCAGAAGATCTTTCGCCGTACGCACGGTACGCCGGTCCATCCGCATGTCGAGGTCAGCCTCGAACCGCGTGGAAAAGCCCCGCTCGGGGGTATCGAATTGATGGGAAGAGACGCCCAGATCGGCCAGGATGCCGTCGACCTGGGAAATGTTGTACAGGCGCAGGTAGCGTTGCAGGTAGCGGAAGTTGCCCTCGATCAGCGTAAAGCCGCGTGCTTTCCAGTCGGGCGGGACGTTGGCTACGGCCGCTTCGTCCTGGTCGAATCCAAAGAGCCGCCCGCCGTCGAGCTGCTCCAGAATGGCACGACTGTGGCCGCCGCCGCCAAAAGTCAGATCCGCATAGACACCATCGGGACGTACCTGAAGCGCTTCGACACTCTCAGCCAATAAAACGGGCTGATGGTAAACCGACTCAATAGGCATAGGCTCCGATCCGCTATTCGCTCTTAATTGTGATTGACTTTAATAATAAACTCTTCGCGTTTGTCGCCCAGAATCGCCTCGGCGGCTTGCGAAAGCGCGCTGGCATCCTGCAACAGATGCGCCTCGTAGCGCGTGGGCTCCCAGAGTTCCATGCGGTTTCCCAGGCCCACCACCACGACTTCTTTCTCCAGACCCGCGTAGGCCCGCATCAGGCGCGGCAGCAGCAGCCGCCCGTTCGGGTCAAGCTCCAGCTCCGTACATCCTCTCAAAAACGAGCGCTGAAACGTGCGAAACGCCTCGTTGAACTCGTTGAGTGCCGCCACTTTCTCAAAGACCTCTTTCCACACCGAGTAGGTGTATACCACCAGGCAGGGCTCAAAACCACGCACCAGCACAACGTCGGGCACATCGGGTGTTTTTTCGGGCAATTTGGCTTTGAGTCGGGCCGGCAAAATCATCCGTCCTTTCCCGTCCAGCTTGCTCTCGTACTCTCCCGAAAAACCGTTCATACGGGGCCATTATGCGTGTTACTAGCGCGTCTTACTCACAAAAATAGGAATTAGGGTAGAGATTCCAACCACAATTCCCCACTTTCCTCCACTTAACGTAAAAGTTGAGTATTAGGTACTTAACAAAACGCAAAAACCTCTTCTGCAAACCCAACCGCCGCCCGCACAGGGCCCCTCTCTTCGGTCGTGCCTGCACCGCCGCCCGAGGCCGCTGCCACCGCCTAAAAATGCCCTGACAGGCGCCATAAAGCCTTTTCGTTTCCGCACCATGGGCCTGGATCGAACGCCCAGCGTGCTGATTCCCAGGCGGCTCGCCCGCTCAAGCGGCCCCGCTAAAAATTTTTCTTTTTTTCGGGAAGCTCCCGAAATCGCCGTCAAGATTTCACTTTTTCGGGAAGCCGGCTCGGCAAGGTGGCCGTCCGAAACAGGGGCATCGCTCACGATCCGCGGGGGAGTGCCGGTCCCACATCTCTGCGGAATTGGTTAGTTTCACGACGATGCGCAAACGCTTCCCAGCCGAGGTTTATGTAGAAGGCATCCGCCGGGGCGACCGGCTGGTGCTGAGCCGTGCCATTACGCTGGTAGAGAGCCGTTTGCCGGCCGATGCGGCCCTGGCCCAGGAGGTACTGTCGGCGCTGTTGCCCTGCACCGGAAAGTCGCTGCGGGTAGGCGTCACGGGGGTACCGGGCGTGGGTAAAAGTACGTTTCTGGAAGTCCTGGGACACCACTTGACCGAACGCGGTCACCGCCTGGCGATCCTGACAATCGACCCGTCGAGTCGCCGCAGCGGAGGGAGCATTCTGGGCGACAAAACCCGCATGGAGACGCTGGCCAACAACCCGCATGCCTACATCCGCCCCAGCCCCACGGGCGACTCGCTCGGTGGTGTGTCCCGAAAAACACGCGAGGTAATGCTGCTCTGCGAAGCGGCGGGCTTCGACCTGATCGTCGTGGAGACGGTGGGCGTGGGTCAGTCGGAGACGGCGGTGCGCGAGCTGGTCGATTGCTTTCTCTTGCTGCTGCTGGCCGGGGCGGGCGACGAACTGCAAGGCGTCAAGCGGGGCATCATGGAGATGGCCGACGTGCTGACCGTCACGAAAGCCGACGGCCCCAACCAGGACGCCGCGCAACTGGCCCGCCTCGAACTGCAACACGCGCTGCACTTATTTCCGCTGCCCGCATCCGGCTGGACGCCGACAGTAACGGTCTGCTCCGCCCTGGAAGAACGCGGCATCACCGACGTCTGGGCACAAGTAGAAGCGTTCGCTCAACACACCCAGCAAAACGGCTGGTTTGCTCGCAACCGCCGCGAACAGAACCGCTACTGGCTTCATGAAACCCTCCGGCAAACCCTCCTCGACCGGTTCTACCAGCATCCGCACATCCGTGCCCTCCTCCCCGACCTGGAAAACGCCGTCGCCGAAGGCCACACCGCCGTCCCGGAAGCCGCTAAAAAATTATTGGAAGGGTATGGGAACACTTAATCAAGTTCCGATATATCTTTTATTTCCTTTAAATCTTCTGGTATTTTGATTATTGACTTAAACGCATTAATGTTAGATTGATTGTTATACTTTACATTCAATGTTCCAATAAGTACTATTGAGAAAACCATAGTCGCTAAAGCAATAATAGTAGCAAAGATTACATTTCTCTGTAATTCACTGTAAGCGTCTGCAGCACCCTTAACTGTCCAACCACCTATCCAAAAAACACAAACTAAGGCAGTTATTAGAGCTACAACTGCATACGCAAGATGCATCCATGACTTAAGTCTCCACTTTTTCAACTCCGACTCAAAAAACTCCTCCCTTTTCATGCACCTACTATTATTTTCCGCAACTAACCTCTTCTCTTTTTGCGCTATCAAATCCTTCGTAAGGAGAGTAATATCTGCATCTTTCAACTTCACCTCTTCAGAAGAGTCGTTTAGAGCCTTACTTAAATCTTCTCTTGTCTTTTCAAGCCCTTCTCTAGTTTTGCTCATCATAAAGCTTTGTTCCTTAAGCTCAGTAAACATAGACTCAAAGTTTCTAGCTCTTTCCTCTTCGACCATCCTTTGCCTTTCCGACTCTTCTTTGATCTTTTCAATAAAAGCAGAAGGGTTCTCATGAGATAACGAATTAACTTTTTCAATATCAATAAATTCCCTATGCGATATCCTTGTTGCAATTCGTAGTATATCGTTCTCGGTAAGCGTGTTATCCTTTATATATTTCTCAAGATTATCGTCTAGAGACCTTATTATGGAGGCCTTGGGCAATGCATCACTTAGAGAACATGAAATTAAAGCATTTATCCCAAAATCAGCTAATTGATTTTCGCCAACTCGTTGAGCAAAACCAGGATTTGTAAGCCATAATATATTCAGAAGATCATCAGCTTTTATGGATTCAGGCTGATATCTTCTACCTTCATCAAAGCTTCTCAATGACTCACCACGAGAAGTGTTCGAGTTGTGCACAAACCAACAATTCACATCTTCAAAGTTTATAATATTTCCAGTTCCCATTCTTTTACTTCTAATATATTGTGTAACTGTTGCATCATGTAGAGCTGCAAAATCATTACTTCTTCTACCTCTAAAGATTTCATACTCTTTACTAAACCTAGCTAAATTCTTATACTTATCAACATTAGGAATAACATGTATTCCTCTAGCGAGCACAAACTCTTCGATATTATCTGAAAATCTTTGCAAATCTGTTCGAGTCAGATTTCTCCGATCACAAGCATTATAGATATCCTCAGGATTTACTTTTCTCTGGAGAAATGCACTATCAAAATTTTCAGCCTTTGCTCTTAATAAATTTTTTGTCTCAACGATAGTCATACTTAGCACCGTTAACTTATAGTTCATGCTTCTTGCTATCTCCAATAGTTGATTACATGTATGAGAAGATTCTGGAGTATTTAGATCGCATAGACCTATCAAAAAATTGGTGTCAAACACCAACTCCACATCAGCATCAACACCTTCTATCCTAAATTCGATATATGTTGATATTATTGACCCAATATAAATATTCCTTATAACTCTATACATATTTGGCATTTGCTGAAAATACTTCACAAACTGTGCCTCAACCAAAAAATCAGCTTGACTATTATCCACTTGCTGTCTACCTCCTAAATACCTTGATATGGAAAGTTTATTTTGCTCTATAAATTCAAATATTGAGTCATACTGATCTTTTTTTACATTCTCTATTTCACAAAACCTCTTAAATAACTTTTCCAGATCATCTATCTCTGCTTTCTTCTTATTAATAACATCATCGAAATCAATAAAATAATAATCCTTAATTGAAAATGCATCGTCACCGTATATCATGAATTTAACATCATCTTCTTTATTAACATCATCTGATATTTTTTTTAAGATCTTTCTAAGAACGGGTAATGGAAAATCAAGTGAAGATATTTCTTGAATTCTACTCTGAATTTCAGAAATGTTTTTTCCAGAATGAATGCCCTCTCCATTAAGTACTGAAAGCGCCTTTTTGACAATAGGAACAAATAAATCAAGTAATCCTTTTGCTAAGGTTTGACTATTATTTATGTGAGCTAACAAGCTAAAAGTGACTATTTTGTTCTTGTCCATCAGTTTATTAACTAAACCCTTTAGTTGAAAATACTGGCTAATTTATAAATTAAACCCAAACACATAAACCTATCATCGAATAAGAGAGTCATTTTATCTGAAAATAAAAATAGGTAGTGGCATGAGCATCACCAGAAGATGGCTACGCCGACGTGGAAGGTCTCTGACATTTCAGCTGTCACTGCCGGTTGCGACCGGAGCGGGCCTCGTCCCGGTAGCATTTTCGTAACTACCTTACGTTCAGGCCATTTCTCGCGTAAACTTTGGTAGCTTTCCTCTATGCTCACCAAAGAAACGTCGGAACGGAGCGATGCGCAGAACTGGGCCAAGCGGCGGTTGCAGGCCGAGTCGGGCTACTTTCTGGAGAGCATCGAAGGGTGCAACCAGAACCGCGACGATGCCTGCACACACCTCATGGAGCGGGCGCGGATCACGGTGCCGCGGGCGCTGACGAAACCGGAGGCCGCGGAAGCCATCGTGGCGCTGGAAGGCGAAGCGGCCCTGCAACGGAAGCTCCGGTTTGCCGCGCGGCTGCACTTGCCGCTTCACTACGTACTTTACCGGAACGAGACGGAGCGCGTGCTGCTGCTGGAAATCCGTTCGCTGGACGACGTGCAGCTGACCGAATCGTTCGCGTCGTACGCGGCATTTGGCGCGTGGCTGGCCGACATCAAAGGCTGGAAATCGACCAAGGCGTACCGCGAGGCGCAAGACCTCCCCTACTTCGACCGGGCGCTGCGGCAGGCGGGCACGCCCTGGCCCACCAACGTCGACTGTTTCGTGAGCGATCCGCAACAGCAGCCCATTGCCCTCATCGAATTTCAAAACTCGGGGAAACATCCGGTCGAGACGCATTCCAGCAATTACTATTACCTCTGTGGGCAGGCACGCACCCAGCGCGACGGCTCTGTCCGCTACCACGACGACATCCGGCGGTGGACGTCGCAGGAGATTCTGCGGGTGCAGTCGGGCCTGCGGTTGTGGGTCATCACCTGGTCGCAGCACACGGACGACTTCATGCTGAAACAGGTCAAGTCCCTCGCCATTCCCTACTTTTCGCACCACAACGGCCGCCTCGACCGGCCCAAGCAACAGGCCTACAAACGGGCGCTGCATGCGTACGTCAACGGCGACAAGGGCGCGGAACTGCGCTGGCAGGTGGCGAACCACTTCCAGACCTACACACTACACTGGGAAGCGAACCGGATGCAACAGACCCTACACGCCCCTCCGCTGCTGATCGGCAAACATACGTTTCCGTGGATCTATTACCGGCGGCGGCGCCTCGTTCGTGGTGACCGCAGTCAACTGACTCCGCTGTTCCAGGAACTGATGGCCCATCCGTAATAGCTTTTGATGACCATCAGGTCGCTGGAAGTGAGAAGAGTAGCGATCCTCGGAATCAGTTGGCGGAGTGCCTTAACTTTCCCTTTTCCAGTCCTCCGACGCCTTTCCTTTAAAAGTGTGTGGATCTTAAAAAGGGGGACGTCGGATCGCTGCATGGCCGAGACCAACGGCGATCCGTCGGCTGGCGGAGTAGCTCGGATTCGTAGCGACGGAATTAATTCCGTCGCTACAGTTCTCCCTGATACCCAGGCGGCGCGTGACTTCCGGGTCTGCTTTTTTATCTTACAGTCTCGTGACACTGCATCAACACTTTTCGGCGGCCCATCCGGCTGCGTTCTACCGGCAGCGCGTTCCCCTGGGGCTGACGCAGAATTTGTCGGCGGCGCGGCCGCTGCGGCCTTACCAACAGGAAGCGCTCGGGCGGTTCAGGGAATATTGGGAGACGCGGCGAGACGCCAACGCCCCCACGCACCTGCTGTTTCACATGGCGACGGGCAGTGGAAAAACGCTACTCATGGCGGGACTGATGCTGGACCTGTACGCGAAGGGCTACCGACACGTGCTCTTCTTCGTAAACAGCACCAACATTCTGGAGAAAACGCGGGAGAATTTTCTGAATCCCGCATCGTCGAAGTACTTGTTCGCTGCACGCATGACCTGGCAGGGCGCGCCGCTCCGGGTGCGGGAAGTAACGACGTTTGAGCGACGTGAGGAAGGCGAAATTCAAGTATTGTTCACGACGATTCAGGGGTTACACAGCCGATTGCAAACGCCCCGGGAAAACAGCCTGACGCTCGAAGATCTGGCTGACCAGCCGCTGGTGCTGCTGTCGGACGAAGCCCACCACCTGAATGCCACCACCAAACGAAAAAAGGCGCTTTCTGCGAACGAGCGGGCGGAACTGCACTCGTGGGAAAGCACCGTGCAACGCGTTTTTGGGGCGCATGCCGACAACGTGCTGCTGGAGTTTACGGCCACGGCCGATCTGCACCATCCCGACCTCGCGCAAAAATACCAGGACAAGCTTTTGTTCGATTACCCGCTGCGGCAGTTCCGGCAGGACGGCTACTCCAAAGAGGTGAAGGTACTTCAAACCGACGCCCCCCCGTTTGAGCGCGCGTTGCAAGGAATTGTGTTGAGTCAGTACCGGCTCAAATTGTTCGAACAGCACGGCCAATCTCTCAAACCGGTCCTTCTTTTTAAGTCGCGTACCATTCGCGAGAGCCGGGCGTTTTTTGAGGAATTTACCGAGCGGATGTACCACCTGACAACGGCAGATCTGGAGAACCTTCTGCGTGGGTCGGTGCCCGCGCCGCTTAGCGAAGCCTTTCGCTTTTTTGAGACGCAGCACCTCCCGCTGCACGGCCTTGTAGAAGAAGTGCGCAACGCCTTTTCACCCGCAAACCTGCTGGTCATCAACAGCCAGTCGGAGAGCGAAACCGGGCAACTGGCCGTCAACTCGCTGGAAGATCCCGCCAATCCGTACCGGGCCGTGTTTGCGGTCGACAAGCTCAACGAGGGGTGGGACGTGCTCAACCTGTTCGACATCGTACGGCTGTACGACACGCGCGACGCACGGGCGGGTAAACCGGGCCGTACCACCGTGGCGGAGGCACAACTGATCGGCCGGGGGGCGCGTTACTGCCCCTTTCCGTTGCAATCGGATCACCCCGCGGACCGGCGCAAGTTCGATGCCCAACCTGACCACCCGCTGCGGATCGGCGAGACGCTCTATTACCACAGTGCTTACAATCCGCACTACATCCGCGAACTGCACACGGCGCTCGTCGCCCTCGGCATGCAACCGCCTGATGCACAGCACCTCACCCTACGTCCCAGCGCCGCCTTTCAGGCATCGGCCGCGTACCGGCACGGCATCTGGTGGCATCATCCATCTGGAAAAACCCCACGCACGGCACACACGACGCTAACCGCCGTGCTGCCAACTCGACCACTGCGCGTCGCAATCAGGGCAGGGCGGCACTTAGTGGGCGAGGCCTTTGTACAAGACACGTCCACAGCCGAAGCACCTGGGAAACAAGAAATGGAGACGGTTGAGAGGTTGACTGCATGGGGTGAGGCGATCGTACGCAAGGCCCTTTGCCAACTGCCCTTTTACCAGTTCGACCGGCTGCAAACGTGGTTTCCCCGCCTGACGTCCATCACGGAATTTATCCACGCCGCCGACTACCTGAGCGCGGTGCAGGTAGCGTTGCCTGCTCCCTCACACGAACTTTCTCCGGCAGAACGGCTTCGTGTGGCGCGAACGGCCCTGGAACGCCTCCAGGCCTTGATCAGCACCGAAAAGCGGGACATTCTTCCCCTGAAGCCCGTGCCGCTCCGGCAGCATCTGGCCGCCCGTCGGGTAACGCTGGAAGCGCCGCAACGGCACGCGCCGCCACACTCCGGCTATGTCTTTGAAGAGGTCTGGACGACGGCCGACCGGTTGCCTTTTCTTACGGCATTTGACCGGCATTACGCCACGCTGTCGACTTGCTTCGAGGAGGTGTATGCCCTTACGCCCGCTTGGGGAGAACGACTATTTTCCCCGGACGGACAGGTGATTACGCCCGATTTAGTCTTGCTGCTGGCGCGTCAGTCCACTCGTTACCAGGTACATTGCTCGTTCCGGACAAAAACGCACAACTTTCCCCGGGAAACCCATGTACGGGAAGGCCATACGTACGTTGTGGAGGGGATCGCCCTGGAAACTGTAGCGGCGTGGGAGGCGTTTCTGGGCGCGTTACCGGAAGGCTAACCGATAGGCCAGTTTCAGTTCCAGCGACTGGTTGTAGTACCGCTGTGGCTGCGGCACCATCTCCCGACCGTAGGAGACGAAGCTGAGGTGATCGATCAGCTCCAGCGCAAAGCGGCGGCGGTCGCGCCAGTTCAGGTCATAGCCCACCCCAAGGGCCACCCCGCCATCGATTGGGTTGGCACCCCGCTCCCGTTCGTACGTTGCGTCGCTGGTTTTTCCTTTTTCGGTAGCACGCAACAGCACGTCCAGAAACGCTCCGCCGACGAAGAAAAGCTGCCGGTTCCGTCCCACGTAAAACTTGTTGTAGAGCGGAATCGAGAGGTACTCCTGCTTCCACCGTGCCGAACCGTCGACGTTCGAGAAATGAATCTTCGCACCCTTCTGCACGTAGCCCGCTCCGATTTCGAGCGCGTATAGTTTCCCGAACCGTTTCCCGATTCCCAGAAAAAACGCCGGACTTGGTTGGAAACGGCGACTGGCCGGATGGTTGGCGTAATAGCGGTCGGCGCGCTCCCAGTTCAAACGTGTTTCGGAAGTGGCATCGGGACCGTATTGGTTGGCAAAGCCGATCCCCGCCTTGCCGATGAGGTAAAAAGGCGTGGCCATTTCCTGTCCGAAAGCGTGGCCGCACAGGCAGAGCAGTGTCAGGAGGAAGAGGGGTTTCATGCGTTGCGGGAATTGAGGTAGCACTGGGAAACGAGTTTTGTATAAGGGACGGTGCCCCTTTACAATTCGTTGCCTTTCGCCCGACCGGCTTTAATTTTCTGCAGAACACGTGAGGGCGATAACGGATTGCCTTTCTCTGCCTACCTTTCCACGTTTTCCTTTTGGGTATGAGCACACAGCAACTGGAACGGTCCATCGGCCTGCGCCTGGTGATCGTCATCGTGGTCGGGAACATCATCGGCTCGGGCGTGTACAAAAAAATCGCCCCGATGGCGGCCGAACTCCACTCGTCGGGTTGGGTGCTGGTGTGCTGGCTGCTGGCGGGCATCATCAGCCTGTTCGGGGCGCTGAGCAACGCCGAAGTGGCGGGTTTGCTGGCCAACACGGGCGGCGAGTACTCGTATTACCAGCGGATTTACAACCGGTTTTTTGCGTTCATGTTCGGCTGGTCCCTGTTTGCGGTGATCCAGACGGCGGCCATTTCGTCGCTGGCCTACGTGTTTGCGCAGTCGCTGCACAGCATCGTCCCCCTGCCGCCGGTGCTGACCGCCTGGGCCGATGTGCACGTGGCCGGGTTGTTCTACCCCTTCGCCGATTTCAACGTCAAACTCACGGCCATTGTCCTGATCGTCGTCCTGACCCTGCTCAACAACCTGGGGCTGAAGGCCGGTACGGGGTTCGGAACGGCCATTCTGCTGCTGGTGTTCGCCGGGATTCTGCTCATCATCCTATTCGGCCTCAGCAGCCAGCTCGACCGGCTCAACACCATTTCGCTCGTGCCGCCCGCCGGTGAGCCCATCACCCTCAGTGCGATTTTCACGGCCATGATGTCGGCCTTCTGGGCCTACCAGGGCTGGGCTACGGTCGGATACATCGGAGGCGAAGTGCGCGACGCGCACCGGAACATTCCACGGGGCATCAGCATCGGGGTGTTGTTCATCATCGGCCTTTACCTGCTGGTCAACCTGACGTATCTGCTGCTGCTTTCCGTGCCGGAACTTATCGAAGTCCACCAGTTGGGCAACCGCATTGCGGCCATCGAAGCGATGCGCAGCCTGTGGGGCGATGCCGGGGCCGTGTTCATCTCGGTCCTGATTCTGATCAGCACGCTGGGCTGCACCAACGCCACCATCCTGGCCAGTTGCCGCACGTACTACGCCATGGCGCTGGAAGGGCGATTTTTCCGCAGCGTCGCCAGGCTCAACCGCTTTCATGTACCGGCCCGGTCGCTGCTGTTCCAGGCGGTGTGGGCCAGCCTGCTGGTACTGTCGGGCACGTTCGATCAACTGACCGACATGATCATCTTTGCGGTCTTTATTTTTTACGGAGCCACCACCCTCGGCGTCTTTATCCTGCGCCGGACCCTGCCGGATGCCCCTCGTCCCTACAAAGTGTGGGGCTATCCGGTCGTGCCGGGACTGGTGATCCTGTTCTGTGCAGGCCTGATTCTCAACACGTTTTTCTCGCATCCGCGCGAAGCCGTCATGGGACTGGTGCTGATCCTGACCGGCGTGCCCATGTACCTGTGGTTTACCCGCACGCGGCGCGCCACACCGGAACCCAGGCTGGAACAGGAGCGCTAACCGACGCGGTGTTGGCTTTCGCCGAAACAACTACCTTTGCCCCATGACGTTAGACATTCTCCCTGCCGCCCTGAGCGCCTACGCCGAAGCACACACCTCGCCGGAAAGTGACCTGTTGCGTCGCCTTAACCGCGACACCAACGCCAACGTGCTGCGCCCCAACATGCTGTCGGGCCATTTGCAGGGGCGTATGCTTGCGCTGTTTTCTCACCTGCTGCGGCCCCGGCGCATCCTCGAAATCGGAACCTACACCGGGTACTCAGCGCTCTGTCTGGCCGAAGGATTAACGGACGACGGCAAGCTGATCACCCTCGACATCAACGAGGAACTGGAAAAGCGCGTCCGCCACTGGTTTGCACAATCCGACCTGGCCGCGAAAATCGACTACCGGATCGGCAATGCGGCGGACATCATCCCTACCCTCGACGAAACGTTCGACCTTGTGTTCATCGACGCCGACAAAGCCGGATACGCGCAGTACTTCGACCTGACGGTCGACCGCGTGCGGCCGGGCGGCCTGCTGATTGCCGACAACGTGCTCTGGAAAGGCAAGGTGACCCAACCCGAACTGAAAGACAAGGCGCTGCACACCATGATGGCTTTTAACCAGAAAGTACACGACGATCCGCGGGTCGAGAACGTGCTGTTTCCGGTGCGCGACGGCCTGATGGTGATGCGAAAATTGGCGTAATGCCCGGCGCCGGGCAATTTCCGGGCAGAAGCTGCGTTTTTCCGAAAAAAATCAGACATTACATTACCCACCCGGTGCTGCCAACCGAACCTGTTCGATTCGCAGAAGACCTAACCATTCGCGTAAATCCCCCTGGCATGACACGTCCCTTCCTCTCTGGTCTGCTTACGCTGCTTTGCTGTTGTTCGCTGTGGGCCCAATCCGTCGAAGTCGACGTTCCCACGCACCTGCAATTTGCCGACCTGGAGCTCACGCTGACGACTTCCGCACGGCGGAAAATCAAGGCCGATGCCGAAGCACTGCGCCGTAGTCCCAAATTTTTTCAGATCAAAGTCGACCGGGCCGATGCGTATTTCCCCATCATCGACCGGATTTTTGCGGAAGAAGGCATCCCGGCCGATTTTCGGTATCTGGTGTTGCAGGAAAGCGGCCTGATTTCCGACGCCGTGTCGTCGTCGAAGGCGGTGGGGTACTGGCAGTTCAAAGAAGCCTCGGCCACAGAAGTCGGGATGCGCGTGGACCGCCACGTCGACGAACGCAAGAACATCGTCTCGTCCACGCTGGGCGCGGCACGTTACCTGAAACGCAACAACGCGGCGCTGAACAACTGGCTTACCACGCTGCTGTCCTACAACATGGGGCTGGGCGGTGCCCGGAAAGTAAGCTCCTCGCGCGATGTCGGGGCGCGGCGCGTAACCATTGATGGCAACACCCACTGGTACATTCTGAAATTTCTGTCCCACAAACTGGCGTTCGAAGACGCCATCGGTCAGAACCAGACGCCCCCGCTCCGCATTGTGGAGTACCCGAACGCGCAGGGGAAAACCCTGAAGGAAATCGCCGAGGAAACAAACCTGAATTACGACGAGGTAGTTGCCTACAACAAGTGGCTTAACACCCACCGCGTGCCGGACGACGGCCAGTACGTCGTGGCCCTGCCCGTGCCCGGCGAGGCCGCTGCCCCAGTCATCGCCCAGGCCGAACCACCCGTGCCATCGACCAGCGAGCCCCCTCCGGCCGAGGCGGAAACCGACCTGAAACCGTGGGGCTTTAGCGGCCGACGCGAACCCTCCGAACCGGAATTTTATGCCCTGAACGGACGCAAGGCCATCAAAGCCCGGGGCAACGACAACGTCGCGACGCTGGCCATGCACGCCAAAATCAGTCGGCAGAAATTTATGGCGTACAACGACCTGCGGGCGAAGGACAAGGTGCAGGCGGGGCATTTGTACTACCTCAAGAAGAAATGGAAACGCGCCAAAACGCCGACGCACGTCGTAAAGGCGGGCGAAACCCTTTGGAGCATTTCCCAGAAGCATGGCGTACGGCTGGACGCGCTGATGGAAAAAAACCGCGTAAAAAACGGTTACCTGCCCATCCAACCCGGCACGATCATTTCGCTCCGGAAAAAGCGGAAGAAGAAAGACCCGCCGGTGAAACTACTCCCGGCCAGTGCAGCCCAGCCCACCACGCCGGTGGCAGAAACTCAACCGACCACGCGCCCCGCCACCGCTGCGACCTCCGAAGTACGACCGACGGCCCCGCCAACGACCGAAAAAAACCAGTCGGGTGCAGTTTCGGTAACGACCAAGTCCGCGACATCCACACCGGAGCACCCGGACGAGCACCCTCGTACCGCAGAAAAGGCAACGACCTCGCCGCCGGAAACCGCCACCCCCACCTCACCATCGCCTTCGGTCGAGGAAGGAACCATGGTGGTCCGCACTGATCCAAAACCTCCTGTGGAGGCCGAAACCCAGACTACCCCCACACCACCCCCTGCAACAGAAGCTTCGTCGGTGGCCTGGACCGAGCATGTGGTCGAGAAAGGAGAATCCCTCTACAGCATTTCCCGGAAATACGCCGCCACCATCGACGACCTGATGGCGTGGAACCAACTGGCCTCCAACAATTTATCTATCGGGCAAACGCTGCGCATCCGCACCGAGACGGTGCCCGACGACACCCGCACCGAAGCCTCTGCCGTTCAGCCCAATGCTCCTGCGGAAAGCGTGCAGATTCACGAGGTACAGACCGGCGATACGCTGTGGGGCGTGGCACGTGCCTACGGCGTAACGGTGGCGCAACTCAAAAGCTGGAACCACAAAACCGACGGGGCGCTCACCATCGGCGAGAAGCTCGTCATCCGTCGAGAAAAGTAGCGTGAAACTAAACTTTCGCGAATCGGATTAAGTATAAGAAGAACGGCCCCCAAAGGGGGTTCTCGCTATCATAACTCCACTTAACCTATCTAATACAGTGAACTCACATTTTTTCCGCAAGGCACAACGACAGGCCAAAAAATTGATAAACGATCCGGAAAAGCTGGACAACTTCATCGATTACATGGACGTCAAAATCAAGGAACTTCGCAAAGAAGAGACCGTCAAAGAGATCATCAATTACGTGAAGACGTTCGGTCGGCTGGTCGGTGCATACCGCTCGGGTCGCTACCGCGAGATTTCCCAAACCAAAATCATTCTGGTGCTGGGCGCGCTTGTCTATTTCGTTTCGCCGATGGATCTGGTTCCCGATTTCATTCCGGTATTTGGTCTGCTCGACGACCTCGGCGTGCTGGTCTGGGTGTTCAACACCGTGAAACACGAAATCGAGAAATTCCAAGCCTGGGAAGGGGTCTACGCTGACTTTGAAGAGATTACCGATACGCCTAAAAATATGCCGACGAAAGTAAGAGCGAAGTAAGCCTCGCATGCGCACGGCCTTCTTTCTTTTCGTTGTACTTCTGCTAACGCTCCTCACGCAGGTGGGGGGCGTTTTCCTTTTGATGTGCTGGCCTCTGCTGCGCTGGGTGAAGCAACGCCTCGCGCGCGGTCAGCGTCTTGCTCAGGTGAGTCTTTTTCTGGCTTTTTACCTCCTCAGCACCTTTACCTGGCTTCCGTGGCTGGCGGCGGCGTTCGGGCGCGTGCCGTTACCCGTCCACACGTCGGCCCTCCGCCCGTTGTCGCTGCTTACCTGTGTGCTCAACCGCCACTACGTCCACCCCGCCCTGCGCACGGAGATGGAAACGGTGGCGGCGCAGTTCGCCCAGCAACATCCCGGCAGTGTGGTCAGCTACCTTGATGCGGGTTTTCCGTTTCTGTCAGGCTTTCCGTTGCTGCCACACCTCAGCCACGACGACGGCCGGAAGCTCGATCTCGCCTTTTTTTACCAGGATGCGGCAGGCACGCCGGTCAACGGCATCGCGTTGACCCCGCTGGCCTACGGCGGCTACGAGCAACCCCGCCCCGGCGAAATCCACACGGCCGCCCGCTGCCGGGCGCAGGGGTATTGGCAGTACGGCCTTCTGGGGTCGCTGTTCCCGCAAACCCACTCACTTCAGTTCGATGAGTCGCGCACCGAGGCGCTGATCCGCCTGCTGGCGCAACAGCCGCAAACGGAAAAAATCTTTCTGGAGCCCCATCTGGTCACGCGCCTGCAACTCGAACAAATTTCTGCACTTCGCTTCCACGGATGCCGAGCCGTACGTCACGACGATCACATCCACTGGCAAATTCGCTGACTAGCAAGCGGTTACCAAAAATATACGCAAGGCTCTATTCCTTACGTTCCCCTGGGGTGAAGTCGGCATTTTCGAGAACCTACTCATCAGAATTTTCTATTTTCGCAGCCATAACTAGTTTACGATGCGGGAATTTCAAAAGCTGAATAACCTTACGGGCTGGGCCGTTTTTGCGGTGGCCACGCTCGTCTACCTCCTGACCATTGAACCTACCGCCAGTTTCTGGGACTGCGGCGAGTTCATTGCCTGTTCGTACAAACTGCAGGTACCTCACCCGCCGGGAGCACCGTTCTTCCTGCTGGTGGGCCGACTTTTCTCCTTGTTTGCCTTCGGCGACGTTACCAAAGTGGCCTTCTGGGTGAACGTGGTATCGGCCCTGTCGAGCAGCTTCACCATCCTGTTTCTGTTCTGGACCATTACGCTGCTGGCCCGCAAAGTGGTGCTGATGCCGCAGGTAAGCGGTACGCCACTCAAAACCAATCCGGCCGCCGTCTCTGACGAAAACATGACTACCGGCCAGAAAATTGCCGTGCTGGGCAGCGGTGTAGTAGGCGCACTGGCCTGCACCTTCTCCGATTCGTTCTGGTTTTCGGCGGTAGAGGCAGAAGTGTACGCCATGTCGTCGCTGTTTACGGCGATGGTGTTCTGGGCCATTCTGAAGTGGGAAAACGTGGCAGACCACCCCGATTCGGACCGGTGGCTGATCCTGATTGCTTACCTGATGGGCTTGTCGATCGGCGTTCACCTGCTGAACCTGGTGACGATTCCGGCGCTGGCGTTTGTGTACTACTTCCGCAAGTACCACGGCCAAGTGACCACGGGGGGCGTCATCGTGACCTTGGGCATTTCGGCCCTGATCCTCGGCATCATCCTGGTCGGCGTCATCCCCGGCCTGCCGTCGGTGGCGGGCAGCTTCGAAATCTTCTTTGTGAACTCCATCGGCCTGCCGTTCGGCTCGGGCATTATCTTCTTTGTGCTGCTGTTCATCGGGGCGCTGGTTTATGGCATTTTCTACTCGATTCAAAAGAAAAAGCACCTGCTCAACACCGCGCTGCTGTCGCTGGTGTTCATCCTGATCGGCTACGCCTCGTACGGCATCATCGTCGTTCGTTCCAACTACAACCCGCCGATCGACGAAAACGACCCCGAAAACATCATCTCGTTCGTATCGTACCTCAAGCGCGAGCAGTACGGCGACCGTCCGCTGTTGTACGGTCCGCAGTTCACGGCCAAGCTGGAAGATCAGGTGGCGGGTGCACCGCTCTACCGCAAGGCCGAAAACGAGTACGTGATTTACGATTACAAGACAGAAAACAAGTTTGATAAGTCGCACTACTCGCTGCTGCCGCGGATTTACAGCAACCGCCCCGACCACGTGGAAGCGTACAAGCAGTGGGTGAACCTGCCGCCCAACGACGGACGACCTTCGTTCGGAAGCAACCTGGCGTTCCTGTTCAAATACCAGATCGGGTTTATGTACTGGCGCTATTTCATGTGGAATTTCGCCGGCCGGGAAAGCGACATCCAGAATGCCGGGTGGCTGCTGCCGTGGGATTCGGCGAAAAATCTGCCTGACGTCCTGAAGCACAACAAAGCCCGCAACCAGTTCTACCTCCTGCCGCTGCTGCTGGGTGTGCTGGGGCTGGTGTTCCAGATCAACCGCCGGGGGCGCGACGCGTTCATCGTCGGGCTGCTCTTCTTCTTTACGGGCATCGCCATTGTGCTGTACCTCAACCAGCCGCCGGTCGAGCCGCGCGAGCGGGACTACACCTTTGCGGGTTCGTTCTATGCCTTCTGCATCTGGATCGGGCTGGGCGTGCTGGCCGTGTGGGATTACCTGGGCAAGGTGCTGAAGGGCGACGTGCCCCGCGCCGCCGCTGCACTGGCGATTTGCGCCGTGGTGCCGTTGCTGATGGGCTTTGTGGGCTGGGACGACCACGACCGTTCGAACCGCTACCACTCGGTCGATTCGGCCAAGAACCTGCTCAACTCCTGCGCGCCAAACGCCATTCTGTTCACCGGGGGGGATAACGACACGTTCCCGCTCTGGTACGTGCAGGAAGTGGAAGGTTTCCGGACCGACGTACGGGTGTGTAACCTGAGCCTGCTCAACACCGACTGGTACATCAAGCAGATGAAAATGCAGGCCTACGATTCCGATCCGCTGCCCATTTCGCTCGATTTCGACGAATTTATTCAGGGAAAAAACGATTACCTGCCCTTTGTGGAGAACCCGCGGGTACCGCAAAGCGGCCTGAACCTGCAACAGTACATCAAGCTGGTGAAGGAAGACAATCCCGCCATCATGGTCCGGTCAACGCGCGGCGAGCAGATTTCGACGCTGCCCTCGAAGCGGTTCACGTTGCCCATCGATGTCGAGAAAGTAAAATCGCTCGGCTTCCTGAACGCCTCGGAAACCAATCGCCTGGAAGACCGCATGTCGTGGACGTTCGACCGGGGTGCGCTGGAGAAAAAAGACCTGATCATCCTCGACATGATCGCCACCAGCAACTGGGAACGCCCGATCTACTTCTCGTCGACTTTGTCGCCATCCAACTACCTGAACCTCCGCGAGTTCATGCGCGTGGAAGGCCTGGCCTATCGCCTGACGCCCGTACGCACGCAGGGCGCTTCGGACGGGGAAGTGGACACAGACCTCATGTACACGAACATGATGGAAAACTTCTTCTACCGTGAGCTGGCCGACTCTTCAGTGTACTATGATGAAAACTACCAGCGGTTCATTCTGAATCTGCGCGGGTCGTTCTTCCGCCTGGCATCGCAGTTGTTCGCCGAAAACAAGAAAGACAAAGCCAAAGAGGCCATCAACTTCTGCCTGAACACGATGCCCGACAGTTCGTTTCCGTACGATTTCTACATCCCGCAGTTCATCCCGCTGATGATTCAACTGGGTGAAGAAGAGCGGGCCATGCAGATTGCGGAACAGATCGGTAACCGGGCGCAAAAAGAGCTGGCGTACTATACGCAGTACAAACCCAACATGGACCGGGAAATCCGGTACCAGCTGTACATGCTGAGCCAACTGGCCCGGGGACTGCAAAGCCAGGGCAAGGCCGAAGAGGCACAGAAGTACAACCAGTTGCTGCAGCAATACGGTCGCTTCTGATCCGTTACTCAAAAAAATTGATGGAAAGAGGCGAAAATTCGCCTCTTTTTTTGTTAGGAGCCTATGGATTTACAACAGCTTCAGGCACGCCTCACGCAGGAGCTTCCGGGCGAACAAGCCCACCGGCGCATGGCCAGCAGTTTGCGTACCGGCGGCCGGTTCACATGGCAACCCAACGACCAAACGCGTGAAAGTGCCGTGCTGATTGCGCTTTACCCACACCACGGGGAAATCATGCTGCCGTTGATTCAGCGCCCTACCTACGCGGGGGTGCACAGCGCGCAGGTGGCCCTGCCCGGAGGCCGACGCGAGGCGGTCGATGAGACGCTTTTCGCCACCGCCCTGCGCGAGGCCCGCGAAGAAGTGGGCATCCACACCGACGCAGTGCAGGTGCTCGGCAGCCTCTCCCACCTGTTTGTCGGGGCCAGCAATCACCTGGTGCTGCCGGTTGTGGGCCTTCTGGCCGAACGTCCGGCTTTCCTGCCCGATCCCACGGAAGTAGACGAAGTGCTGGAAGTCGCGGTGACCACGTTGCGCGATCCGTCCACGCAAAAAGAGACCGATCTGCACGTGCGGGGCACCGACCTGCGAGCTCCTTACTTCGACGTGCAGGGGCGGATCGTCTGGGGGGCTACGGCCATGATCCTGAGCGAATTTCTCTGGGTATGGGAAGAGGCGCTCGACCTTCGGTAGAACGGCAACCCACACGCAGAACTTTATAACTATTTCGCGATCAGGCTGTTCTATTAAAATTATTTTGCATTGATGCGCGCCTGGGGTATATCTACTTGGCCCCTGTCAACGTTATGGACAGAACTTTTGTGCGCAACGCCTCCTGCGAGCGTGCATGCCAGTTGAACCCATACGGTTTTGTATGCTGTAACGACCTCTGCGGCAGGGCCGCGCACCCCAATGCCCCCCGACCGGTTCTGGTTGGCAGGTGGCGGTGGGTTTCGTAGTTTGCGCCCCTAAACGTTATGCACTTGCCGCTGCGGTCCCTAAATTTTTTCTGATGCAACACGTCATTGCCCGGTCTCACCTTCGGCAGATCATCGGCTTTTTTGTAGCAGGCCTTGTATGTGCCGCCATCGAATTTGCCATCCTGGTAGGCCTTGTCGAAACCCTGCAACTCAATCCGCTGGTTGCCAACCCCTTTGCCATTCTGGTCGCCACCGTCCTGAACTACTTTCTCAGTCGCTGGTGGGTTTTCGAAAGTGGGCGGTATTCCCGTCGCAAAGAATTTGTCGCCTTCATGGTGTTTTCCGTGCTGGGTTTTGTCCTGAACCAGGGGCTAATGTGGGCCTTTGTCGATGGTTTGGACATCAACTACAAGTTCGGGAAAGTGCTGGCCATTGGCGGTGCTGCCGTATTCAACTTCATCACCAAGAAGTACTTGGTGTTCAAAGGGTAGCACCCCTTGCGCCTTCCCTTTGTTTTCGTGGCTGCCGATTTCCCGTCGTGAATTTTGCTTTAGCGCAGAAGAAATAGACTTCCTCCGGTGCGGGGCTAGCAAAACTCCGGGCAAGCGTTTATCTTAACCGGGTGAAGCGCCTCCTCTCTCTTTTCACCACGTTTATCCTCATTTTTCCTGCGCTTGCCGGAAACGACGCGCCGGTCTCCGGTGGCCAGGCCCAGGGCATGGGCGGCACGGGCGTAACGCTGCGCGACACGTGGAGTCTGTTCAACAACGTAGGGGGCCTGGCCGGGCTGGACAAACCCAGCGTGGGCCTGTTTTTCGAACGGCGCTTTGCCACCAATGCGTTTAACGTCGGCGCGCTGGCCGTGGCGTTTCCGGGCCAACGCTGGGGGGCGGCGGGGCTGAGTTTCCGGCGCTTTGGGACGGACCTGTACAATGAACAGCGGCTCGGGCTGGCCTACGGACACAAACTCGGGGAAGTAACCCTCGGCGCGCAGGCGGAATACCTGCAAACGGCCATTGCAGAAGTGGGCACACGGCACGCGTTCGTGCTGAACCTGGGCGGGGTGGCGTCCATCCTGCCGCATCTCCATTTTGGGGCGTACATCTTCAACGTGACGCAAACGCGACTGGCCGACTACCTGGACGAACGTGTCCCGACGGTGATGAAAGCGGGCCTTTCGTACCGACCGACTGACGCGCTGATGATCAACCTGGAAACCGAAAAAGACCTGGACTACCCGGCGCTGGTGCGGGCCGGGGTGGAATACCGGATCATCCCGGAAGTGGCGTTGCGCACCGGCATTTCGACCGATCCTTCTGTCTTTTACTTCGGAGCAGGTTTCACACGCCACCAGTTTGCCCTCGATTATGCCCTGAGCACGCACCCTTCGTTGGGGTTATCGCACCATTTGTCGTTGCAGTACCGGTTCGACGTTCGCAAGAAGAAACCGACGCCCGCCTCATGAGTCGGCTTGTCAGGCTTGCCGTGCTGCTCGTCGCCCTTGTGCTGTCGCAGCAAAGTCGGGCGCAGGCCCCACCCCGACCGGAAGTGGACCTCAACCAGTTTGTCGAGCAGCTCTTTCCGCTTCAGGACCAGGACGTCAATTACGAAGACATCTACGAAGCGCTGTTTCAATACTACCGCACGCCGCTGGACCTGAACCAGGCCGACCGCGAAGCGCTGGAATCGCTCTACATTTTGTCGGAATTGCAGATCAACGCCATTCTGGCGCACCGCCAGCAGTTCGGCCCTTTTCTATCGCTGTACGAGCTGCAAGCTGTGCCCGACCTCGACCTGACGACGATCCGCCGGCTGTTGCCCTTTTTAACGGTCGATGCCTTGACCGGAGTCGATCCCCGGCCGTTCTGGGAACGCCTGCAAGACCCCGATCAGCACTATGTATTGGTGCGCGGCACGCGCACACTGGAACCCCGGCGCGGTTACACGCCGCCCGACACGACCGCGAGCGGCGAGCCGACGTCGCGGTACCAGGGTCCTCCCGAGCAGGTGTACGCCCGTTACCGGCTGGCCCGTCGGGGCGACTATTCGTTCGGGATGACGGTCGAGAAAGATCCGGGCGAGCCGTACCGCTGGCACCCGTCGACGCATCAGTACGGAATGGATTTTGTGTCGTACCACGCCATGCTCGAAAACCGGGGACGCTGGCAGCGCATTGTACTGGGCGATTACCAGTTGCAGTTCGGCCAGGGGCTCCTGCTCTCCTCAGGCTTTGTGATCGGCAAGGGCAGCGAAACCATCACCACCGTGCGGCGGCCGCAGTTGGGGATTCGCCCGTACACTTCGGTGCTCGAAGCGAACTTTCTGCGGGGCGTCGCCGCCACTTACCAGCTCCATCCCACCCTCCACCTGACGGCCTTCTACTCCCGCAAGCGGGTGGACGGCACGGTCCAGTCGGAAGCCACCGATTCGCTTTCCGATCCGCTCGATTACGTCAGCGCGTTTAACATTTCGGGGTTGCACCGTACGCCCACCGAGCTTTCGCGGCGCAATCAGGTGCTGGAACAGGTAGCGGGCGGCGACCTGACGTTCGCCAAGGGGAATTTGCGTGTGGGAGCCACCGGCCTGTACACGCATTATGAACTGCCCCTCCAACGCACGCCGCGCCTCTACAACCAGTTCGATTTCAACGGGCAGCGCAACCTGAACGTCGGCCTGCACTACAGCTACACCTGGCGCAACGTCAGCTTCTTCGGCGAGGGCGCCCTTTCGCAGAATCCTGCTTCCGCTACGCCGGGTAAAGGGCTGGTGACCGGCCTGGTGGCCAGCCTCAGCAACAAGGTCAGTTACGCGCTGCTCTACCGCCATTACACCCGGAATTTCCACGCCCTCTACGGCAACGCGTTCGGCGAGCGCACACGCAACCTCAACGAACAGGGGGTGTATACGGGCATCGACATCCGGCCAACGCGCCTGTGGACCATCAGTGCCTATTACGACCAGTTTCGCTTTCCGTGGCTGGCCTACCTGGCCGACGCCCCGTCGAAAGGCCACGAATACCTGTTGCGCGTGGCCTATCAACCCAACAAGCAGCTGTTGCTTTACGGACAGTATCGTCTGGAAAACAAAGAGAAAAACCGGTCGGACAACCAGACGCCGGTGGATTTCCTGACAGAACACCTCCGCACCAACGTAATTCTGAACCTGGATTTCGCCCCGCGCGAGTCGTTCAGCTTTAAGTCGCGCGTCCAGTGGAGCCGGTATGAACAGGAGGGCGACCGCACTACGGGCTACGCACTGATGCAGGACGCTACGTGGCAAGGGGGCCGCTGGCGACTGAGCGGGCGGTTTGCGCTGTTCGACACCGACGATTACAACAACCGCCAGTACGCCTACGAGCGCGACGTGCTCTACGCTTTTTCGTTGCCCGCGTACTACGGCCGGGGCATTCGCAGGTATCTGCTGGTGCAGTACCAACTGGGACGCCGCACCGACCTCTGGTTCCGCGTGGCCCGCACCAACTACCGCGACCAGCGTTCCATTTCTTCCGGGCTAGAGCAGATCAACGGCACGCACCGCACCGACCTGCGCTTCCAGGTGATGCACCAGTTCGGGAAGTAAGGGGGATGGGGTATGGGTTAAAAGCAGAGAAGGTAACGGGTGAACTTGCTTAAACCAGGCGCTTCGCTTCTGGCTTGGCATGATTCGCACAAAATACGTTAGCCATTTTTGTTAATAGCATTCGGGCTTATGTATTGTTTCATGCTTTCACAACCTTCAAATTCAAAATTTGAGTATACCTTATCTTTTCTTTCAATCAATGCTATTACAAGCTCTCCCATCTCATTGATGACGAGTAGGCTACTCGAAGAAGCAAACAAAAGCTCCTCCCAGTACTCCACAAAATCTTCAAAACGCATCTTCACGACAGGCTCCCAAAACCTTATTGATACATAAACAAGTTCGTGCAAACGATACGGCATCCCCTTCAATACGCGTTTCACCTCTTCGTTGCTGTGGTTGATGAAATCAAATCTAAAAGAAGGCGATACGCTAACCCAGTCAATTACCCCCAATTCATAAGGTTTCTCATATTTCTCCAAACTACCTTTTTGTAACTCAGGTAGTTTGAACTTATTCCTGATGTAGGAGTTGAGCAGGTCATCATCGTGAGGCGAAACTACTGACCTAAACGTTGACTCTGCCTGCGTCAGGACTGGATGAAATGAGATTTTCATAAGTATCCTTGTAGGCTCACCGTGTTTTGTGCCTTATCCGTCGCCCCTTCTGGTCCCATACCACAGCAACCTTCTGCTTTGTACCGCCTCAACCGCCTACGTCTCACACGTCCTCCCCAACGAGTTCGTCGATGGTCTGGTTGAAGTCGCGGACAAATTCTTCGTACATCTCACCGGTGCCGGGGCCGCTAAAACCGGTGTGGATGCGACGCACCTTTCCCTGACGGTCGATGAAGATCGTGGTGGGAAACGACATGATGTGATCGAGGGCGGGGAGCGCTTTGGCGCGGTCTTCCTCGGCGGTGGTGCCGGCAAACACAAACGGGTACTCGACACCGAAGCGTTCTTTCACTTTCCGGATGCGCGTTTGCGCGTAATTCAGGTCATTTTTTCGCTCGAACGCCATGCCCACAATCTCCACGCCGCGGTCTTTGTTCTCACGGTACCAGGGTCCCAGAAATGCCGTCTCGTCCATGCAGTTGGGGCACCACGTCCCAAAAATCTGCACCACGACCACTTTGTTTTGAAAACGCGCGTCGTCGAGGGAAAGCGGCTGGCCGTCTTCCACATTGGGCAGCGAAAACGCCACCCGATCGTAGCCTTCTTTGAGATGCGTCAGCGTATCGGCGTCGGGCAGGGCCGCGTCCGGATTGCGGCGGGCCGTCCAGGTGTAGTGACCGGTGAGGCCGGATTCGAATTTACCACGCATGGAATCGCCCAGAATATCGGCCGTGAACACGTAGAGGTGCGAGCCGTCGAAGGTTGAAAGCTCCAGCGTGTTGCCCCGCACCACGCCGTCCAGGTAACGGTAGTCGCCGGTGGCGGTGGCAAACGAGCCCGACAGGTGCGTGCCTTCCTGCTCAAAAATCCCGACGGCCTCCCACGGGTCTTCGCCGTCGTCGAACGTCACCGCCCACTTGCCCGACACGTCGGACGCGGGCTCCTGGCTGACCGGCGCAAAGCGGTAGTCTTTTCCCCACGTGGCGGCGAAATCCACCTTGTATTCCGTTTCGGTATCCAGCTTTTCGAAGTACCCCTGCATGGTTTCCGGCGTCACCTGTGCCACAATCTCGGCATCGAAGATGTGCAACGGCGCACGCAGCGTATCGCCCGAGATTTCTACTTCGTTCAGGGGCAAACGCTCTTCCCCATTGATCACCGTCAGGACGGGCGTGCCGTCTGTGCCGTTGGCTACTTCCATCAGGAACGGCAGTTCGGCATCGGGCAGTTGCAACGTGGCGCGCCAGGTGCCTTCTTTTAACGCAACCGGTTCGGTCGACTGCCGCTCCGAAGTACCGGGCTGACAACTCATCAAGAAAAGAATACCCATCAGGGCAAACAAAACGCGTAGACGCATGGCTCGTAAAATCATGGATGATAGTAAACTACGGTGGGAAGGGCTAGGCTGCCTCTCAAAATTGGGAAGAATCGGCGAAACACAAGCGTCGGCCGCCAGACAAAGGAGCGGATTTAAAGGACACGCCGCCGGGGGCACAGAGCTTTCGGCCGTTTCATTTTAACTTCGTGCGCGTCCCTGCGTATCTTATCGTAACCACTTCCTTCATTCTATCTGGTATGGCTGACTTTGACTACAAGCGTAAAACCCGCAAAAAACCGTTGATGCCCTGGGTTCTGGCGGTGATCATCCTGGTGATTGCCATCTGGCTTTTGTCCGAATACACCAGCCCCGACGACCCCATTCCGGCCGATTTGCAGGAACAGGAGCTGAAGCAGGTCGAACCTGAGGACGTAATGCCCGACACGACCGACCTGAGCACGCCCTGATCAGCGGCCCAGGCGGCGGTGAATGGCCCGGATTTCGTCTACGACCGAAGGTTGGTGGGGATAAATCTCCAACAGCTTTTCCAGCGCGTAGAGCGTTCCTTCGTCGTCGCCCAGGTGTGCACAAATGGTTGCCCAACCCGACAACGCCCCGAAATGGCGCGGCTCCAGGACCAGCGTTTTCTGAATATCGTCGACCGACGCCTTGTAATCTCCCCGCAGGTAATAGGCCGTGGCGCGCTTGTTCCACCCTTCTGCAAAGTCGGGCAACGTTTCGATCACCTCCGTAAAGAGCCGAATCGCTTCCGTGAGTGCTCCTTCGCTCATCGCGACGAACCCCCGCATCAACGTCTGGTCCAGCGCATCGTCGCCACTCTGCATCCACCAACACCAGATCTTGTTTTCCAGTTGTCGGGCAATACGATGGTCCTCGGTTGCTCTCAGTTGCGCAAAAAGATAGGCCAATGCCTGTTGTTTCTCACTCGCCATACGGCTGCTGCCTCCAAATAAGTATTGTAGCTATTAAACCGAAACCTCTCGCGAAAGTTCTACTTAAATTGATAAAGGTGGGAAGAACGCATGTGCGTCAGGATGCTGTCGGGCCGCAGGTAGTACGTATCCAGCAGGTCAGGATACGGCCCCTGCCGCACTTCGGAGGCCCAGGCGTAGAGCTGCCAGCCGAGTCCGTGGTCGACCGTGCGGCGGTCGGTATCTTTCTCGAACCTGGCCCGGAATTTCGGAAACGGATAGGCGAGCGCGATGCCCATCATCTCCCACCGGGACTTGTTCTGGTAAAATGCCGTATGCGCCAACTCGTGGCCAATTACCCCTACCTGCGCGTTGAAACTCAGATTTTTAAGCAGCGCTTTTTCGGTTCCTTCTAACGACGACTCCGACGAGAGGATCACACGGTAGACCCACCGCTCTTTCGTCCGCACTAGGCTGACCGGTGCGGGACGGGAGGCCGCCGGAATGAGGGCCGGTTTCACGATGAATTCGATGGTCGCATCGCGCAGTTCGGGGTAATGCGCCAGGGCGATCAGGATCTGCCACTTGAAGGCCTCGGGGATGCATTTGTTGTGCCCGTACGTACGCTGTAGGTCGTCGGCCTGGGGAATCGCTTGTTCGGGCAGGTAAGCTCGATGGACCTGAAAAGTAGGCTCGGCCGGAGCCGTGTACGGCTGCCGGAGGTAATGGTTCGCTACGTGGTTGCCGATGAGCGCCAACGTGCCCCCCACCAGCAAACACGCCAGCAACACCCGCCGCAGAATTTCCTTCATGATCGCCTCCGGTTTCGAACGTCACCGCAAAGATAGGGTGCCGGATTGGTCGGAAGCGTAGCCCTGTGGTCGGTTTGAGAAGTTCACGGAAAAACGACCGAATAGGTGGTGCTGGCCTCGTGCCACTGGCCCGCCGCATCTACCCCGAATACCTGTACCTGGAAACGGCCGGGCTGATCGGCCTGCGGAAACGAAAACGTGGCCTGTCCCTGAGCATCGAGCGGCAGCGTGCGGCAATACAACGTAGCACGCAAATCGGGCACCGTTGCGGGGAGCGAAGGCGCGGGCAGGACTTGTGGCCCCGCATACCCCACCCACGGTAACTTCCGCACCAGTTCGGGCCGACTGGGATGGTACGTGCCCGCACGCGTGTAGACCGCTACCACTCCATAGCCCCCCTCGGTTCCCATTTCCAGGTTCGATTGCGGTACGCGGAGAATTTCCACGGCGATCATGTCGCGGGCAGGCATGTCCAGAAAGCGAGTCGGGTCGTCTTCGGGCAGGCCGTCGATCAGCAACAGGGGCGGCGGTTTGTAGAACATTTTGGAATACGGATTGAGAGCCTGCAGACGGCGTTCCCCCTTTTTCGTGCTTACTTTCACTTCCATCACCGCCTCGCGAATCAGCTCTTCTCCACTGGCGATGCTCAGGTAATCGTCCAACGGCAGCACCAGCGTAGGCCGCTCGTACGGACGCCGCAAGCGGTAGTCGGCAGCGGGCTGGGCCGTATCGGGAAAGTAAACGCGGTGGATCTGGTGCCGCAGCCGGGCCTCGGCCAGCCAGCGACCCAACCCCGTAGTGTCCTGCAACGCGGGCTTTTCCAGCGCTACCGGCACCGAAAGCCGGTCCATTTCCAGCTCGAGGCGTGCGCCCGGTTCGTCGGCCGCAACCGCCGAAATGATTGTCGGCCGCGCGGCCAGCACGGGGAACGAAAAACGTCCCTCGGCATCAGTCAGGGTCATTTCGTATTCCGGAAGCGGTCCCGGCACCGACAACGTCACCCGCCGGGCCACCAGCGGCGTGCCTTCTGCCACCAAGCGCCCGCGGATGGCCTGCTCCTGTTCGGGTGTACCCGTCGCCACGGCCGAAGCCGGGGGCGTTGCCTTGGCCTGATCGACCGGCCGAAGCAGGGGCCACAGGGTCGGCGTCTCGGGCAGCGCCGGTGCTTCGCGCTCAAGTTCTGTCACCACCACGGCCACTTCGGCCAGTCCGGCGGCGTGCACAGTCCCGGTCACCGTTCCCCGGGGGGCGTAATCGGGCCGATTCAAAGTTATCTGTAGCGGAGCGGGTTCTTCCAGATGGACGGCATGGCGGCTCTGTTCCTGACCCAGGCTGTCGCGAACGATCAGGGCATACCATCCGCCCGGCAAGCCTTGCGTCGGCAACGTCACGCGCGTTACGCTATCGGACATCGCCAGGGCCTGTTGGTGCCACGTTTTCTCGTCCTGCACCAGCGCTATAGTGCCGGAGCGGGGCGGTCCCACCCGCTGGAGTCGGGCCTGCAAACCTTGGGGCGTCAGCGTATCCAGCCACACCAGCATACCTTCGGTGCGAACGGGCGGCAGCGTTACATACTGCATTTTCTGCGCCCCATTCTGGAAGCGCAGGCGGTAGTGGCGGTCGCGTTCGGGACGCAAAGCGAACGTGCCCAGCCCCCCGGCAGGGATCTCGATGGCTTTGCGTACCTGATTGCTGTCGTCGAGCAACACCAGATCGGACGCCTGTCCCACCACACGAAACGCCACGTCGGTCGGCCGGTCGGCCAGCAAAAGACCTCCTGCCGGAGCGAGCGTCAGGTGTGTCACATCAGGCACGTGCACTTCGGGATCAAACTCATGCTCGGTCTGGGGCGGGAACGCCCAGATGGTCTGGCGGACCACGGCGGGTGGGGCGCTCTGCGCCATCAGGCGCGTAAACGCGCGCAATTGGTAGGCCCCCGGTAACGTATCGGGCAACGCAAACACGCCGGCGCAAAGGCCTTTTTCCAGCGTCAGCTGGTGCCGCCGGATCAGCTGGCCGTTCGGACTGATGAGCTCTACATACACCACCTGACTGCGCGGCTCCGCACCACCTGCCACTCCGGCGACAAACCAGACCGAGTCGCCCAAGAGGTACCACTCCCGCGCAGCCTCCAGCGCGACGGTTTCGGCACGCGGGGGAGCTTCCTGGCCATAGCTCAGTGCCGAGGACGTCAGCCACCCGAGCAGAATCAGACGTAACACATCTCGCATAAACGTTTGTTTTTTGAGGAAGACGGAGCGCTTATTCCCACCCTTCCGGTTCTTCGACCGAGGCGTCGGCCAGTTGGCGGCAATCGCCTTTGATCACCATCGGAATGGGCACGGGGTCGTTTTCGTCCCGGTACATAAAAACTTTTTTGCGCTGGTACGCCGCCACCTGAAAATAGCCCAGCACCACTTCGTCGGGATCGGTTTCGGACGTGAGGTTGCCCCGGATCAGCGCCGGTGGCGGATCAAACAACCCACCCACGGCATTCTGTTGCTCGTCGATCAGCCGCCAGTAATTGTAGGCCTGTTCCGTGAGCGTATACTGCTCGACCCAGTACATAATTTTGTAGCGCGCTTTGTACGGCACCTTGACCAGCACCGTGCGCAACTGCTGCCCTCCCTGGCTCTTGTCGATCACGATCGAATTCAAACTGTTTTTGGAGATGTAGCAGGTAGGGCAACAGGCCGGGTACTGAATTTCGGTATTGACCTGGTAGTAATAGTCGAAGGTCCAGCGGTAAAACTGCGCCTCCCCTTCCCGAACGTCCACTTCGGCAATCAACTGATGCGCCCGCTCTTCCGGGTCATCGCTGGTCAGGTACGCGGCGTAGAGCGTATCGGCTCCGGCGGCCCACAACTGTTCCGATGACGAGCGGTATTGTCGCCCGTTTTCGAGCGTGATGTGCAACGTGTAGGTCTGCCCCACTTCGCCCCGAAAACGATCGGGGGTCTGAAAAACCCCATCTTCTACTTCGTACAACGTCGTTACGGTGCCGCCGCCGTCGGTAATCGACAGTTGCGCGCCCACGACCGGAGGCAGGCTCCAGCTTCCGTCTTCCTGCTTGAACCCGACCGATTCGCGCAGGGTAATCTGGTAAGGACCGGGCTGATCGGTAATGGTGCCATCGACCACCAGATACGGCTCACTCTTGGGCAGTTCCGGATTGATGCGTTCGATGCACCCTCCCAACAGGACCCAGGTCCCCAGCATAAAAAGTAGGTTTTTCATCAGAAACGGAAGTTGTAGGTAATGGAAGGAATGGCCGCGCCGATGACCGACAGCTTGTAGATCTCGGGATAGAGCCCACCCCGCGACCGGAAAAAGACCGAATAAGCATTGCGCCGGCCGTAGAGGTTGTAGACCGCGAAGGTCCAGCTTCCCCGCCACTTTTTCGATTTCCGCAGCGACTCTTCCAGCGTCAGGGCCACGTCGAGGCGGTGGTAGTCGGGGATGCGCCCCTGGTTGCGGTAGGTGTAGATGGGCAGCGCAATGCCCTGGTACTGAAAGCGCCCGACCGGATAGGTCACGGGGCGTCCCGTATTGTAGACGAACGTGGCGGTAAACTGCACCCGCTGCCGGATCTGGTACGTGCCGTTGAGGTTGAGCAGATGCGGTTTGTCGTAGTTGGCGGGATACCATTCGCCGAGGCTGATCTGGTCTTCGGGAAAGGTACCGGTGATTTGCCGCAACGTGCGCGAGTAGGTATAGCTCATCCACCCTTTCAGACGCCCTTCTTTTTTCTGGATCAGAAATTCGACGCCATAGGCCTTGCCCTGCCCCGTGAGCAGTGCCGTTTCGGGGAGCGGATTGCGCAGCAGGGTTGCGCCTTCCCGGTAGTCGATCAGGTTCTGAATGGGTTTGTAATACGCTTCCAGCGACGTTTCGTAGGCGTTGCTGCGGAAGTTGCGGAACAATCCGACGGTATACTGGTCGGCGATCTGCGGCGGCAGGTAACGGTCGCTCAGCTTCCAGATGTCGGTCGGCGTAACGGCCGTGGTGTTCGAAATGAGGTGGATGTACTGACGCATGCGCTGGTAACTGAGCTTGAGCGACGTCTGGTCACTGAGGCCAATCCGCATCGCCAGGCGCGGCTCCCATCCGCCGTACTGCTGCATCAGCGCATCGGTTCCGTAAAAGAGCGTATCGACAAGGGCCGATTCCAGGCGCGGCACGCCCTCGCGGAAAAGATAGGTTTTTCCCGCCCCCCGCTGCTGGTACAACGAATAGCGCAGGCCGAGTTGCATCGTGACGCGCGCCCCCAGTTTAATTTCGTCCGAAGCATAGAACGCCGCTTCCAGCCCGTAGGTGTTGTCCAGGTTTTGAGGCGCTTCCGTCCGGTTGTAAACCCCGGGCTGGAAATTGCCGGGCTCCAGCTCGTAGCGCGTCAGGCTGCCGCCGAAGGTCAGTTGGTTTTTACTGCCCGGATAGTAACTCATGTCCAGCTTCCCGCTCTGGTAGCGCACATCGGCTAGCCACCGGAACGCCTGGGCGGTGTCCTGCATCTGACTCACGTCGTACTGATATTGGCTGGCGGCCACCGACAGGTTGGCGAACAGGTTTTTGCGGAGGAGGTAGTTCCACCGCACCGAACCGGCCGTGGTAGCCCACTGGAACGTCGTGTCGCCCGCCAGACGGAAGCGGTCGCCACTGCGGTAGGCCGATACGTAGACCCGGCTCCGCTCCCCGAAAATGTAGCTCCACTTCAGGTTGGCGTCGTAGAACGAGGCGCGGCTGCTGCGGACCGTATCGTTCGGAATCATGTTCAGGAACAGATCGGCGTACGCGCCCCGCCCGCTGAGCAGCAGCGAACTTTTGTCTTTCACCAGCGGACCTTCGACCGTGAGGCGACTCGCCACGATGCCGATGCCGCCCTGCGCGGTCCACTCTTTGGTGTTGCCGTCTTTCATTTTGACGTCGAGCACCGACGAAAGCCGTCCGCCGTACGAGGCCGGTACGCCCCCGCGGTACAGCGTCACGTCCTTGACCGCATCGGGGTTGAAGCCCGAGAAGAATCCGAACAGGTGCGAGGCGTTGAAAATAGGCATGTCGTCGAGCAGCACCAGGTTCTGATCCACGCTGCCGCCCCGCACGTTGAAGCCCGCGCTCCCCTCGCCCACGCTGGTAACGCCGGGCAGCAGCAGCAGGCTCCGCACCACATCGACCTCGCCGAAAGCGGCCGGAATGTGCTTCATCGTACTGATTTCCATCTTACTCGCACTCATCCGCACGTCGCGCACGTTGGCGTCTTCGGCCTCGCCCATCACCGTCACCTCACGCAACTGGATGGCCTCATCGCGCAATTCCACGTTCTGCGTCTGGTCGGCCGTAAGCGTTACCTCCACGATCTGATCTTCCAGGCCAATGGACCGGAAATAGACGTGATAGTGCCCGGCCGGAATTTTCAGGGCGTAAAAGCCAAAGGCGTTGGTTTGCGTGCCACGCTCCAGTTCTTCGATGTAGACTGCTCCTCCGATCACCGTCTCGCCGGTTTCGGCTTCGCGTACATAGCCGCTCAGGGCGAAGTCGCTCCCGCCCGGAAACGGCCCGAACGGCGCATCCTGCACTTGGTTTGTGTCGATCAGGGTCACCTGCCTGGTCTCATCGCCCAACGGCTCGGGCGACAGCACAACGTAGCGTTCGTTATAAAACAAGGCGTACAACTTGCTGGAGGCCAGTACCTGCGCCAATGCCTGCGCCAGCGGCGTCTCCTGAAACGTAGCGGTGGCGGTCTGCCCGGCCAGCCAGGGCGGCTGGTAAAAAAAGCGCACGGCATAGCGCTGTTGCCAGTCGGCCAGAATCTGGGCGACGGGTTTGTTTTCGAACCGGTCGGTTACCTGAACGGTGGCCTGCTGCGCCCGAAGCGAAAAAAAAGCGCACAGCCCGAAGAGGCAAAAAAGTAGGTAGCGGGTGGGTGGTTTCACAGAAAGAGGCGATTGCCAGACAAGCTAACCATCCTCGGACAGGAAATCAAAAAAGCCGGGTTAAAATCGACCCGGCTTCTCTTTTTTTAGACACATGCCCTGCTCTTAGCTGCGCTTTTTCTTGCTTTTCCCTTTGGCAGGCACTTTGGTCTGCCAGTCGGCAATGTTGCTTTGGATCTGTCCGATGTAGAACGGATTGTTGGCTTCTTGCGCCAGCGGCAGTGCTTGTTCGGCCGTGGCGAGTGCCTGCTGATAGTCGCCGCGCTTGGCATACGCCACCGATTGCAGGTGCAGGTTCCAGAAGTGTTTTGTCAGGCTGACCGATTTGTCGAGCCAGGCCATTGCCTGAGCGGCATCGAGGTCGTTCTGGAGGTAATAATTGGCGGCCTGGGCGTAGGGTTGCCAGTTGTCGCCCGCCGTCGCGAGGGCCTGCTGGATATTGGCCTGGGCTTTGGTGTGGGCATCGACCGTAAACGGCACCGACACCATCCGATCGTCCCACGCGATGTCGAGCGTGGCCTGCTCGTTGTCGACGTTGTTGATGCCGATCGTGAACGACTCTACCGGCAGGGCCGTCTTTTGGACGGGGGCCGTTACGCGCAGGGCATCGTCGGCTTCGGCATACCCATCCGAACCCCAGTGCTCCAGATTTTTGTGGAAAATGACCGTCCAGTTGCCCTCCTGCGGAATGGTATAAAGCGCGTATTGCCCGGCGGGCAACTGCTGGCCGCTGAAGGTGACCGGATCGGAAAAGGTGATTTTTGTCGAGGCATTGGCTCCGGTACGCCACACTTCGCCGAAGGGCACCAATTCGCCAAAGACCGTACGGCCGCGTTTTGCAGGACGCGAGTACTCGACGGTGACGTCGGTCAGGCCCACGGTTTGCGTTAGCGTTGCCGACGGACTGGGCTGCGGCAACTGCAATTGCGCCCAGAGGGGCAGGCTGAAACACATCAGAACGAGGAAACAGAAAAACTTTTTCATCAGCATCAGGTAGTTTGGATCGTAGACTAGCGTTTCGGCAAAAATCAGGATAAATCGCCCGACAGACAACCGTTTGATTTAATTCGGATTTAATGCCTTGTTTCCCCACAGAAGCGTATTTAGTAGGAGGCAATGCCCTCATCGAACCTTTAGGTATGGAAGCTCCTACTGTTTTGATTCGCTACATCCTGATTTTAGTCGGGCTCTGTGCACGGGTGTCCGGGCTCTACCGGGCAGCGGGAGGACGATGCGCCTCAACCTACGGCGTCTTTTCTACGTCGTAAACAGGAGAACAGATCCACTGGAAACGGCACTCCGGCCCCGCCCGAGCCTCCGCCGGTGGCCACACACCCGGTTATAACGCAATGCTGCACGCACCCGCTCCGTCCTCGCATAAGCCCTTCCCGCCCCGCCGCCATTTTCTCTGCCGTCTGAGCTCAGACAGCAGCTTTGCGTCTTTGGCGACCGGAACCGTACTTTTCGCGCCGAGTGTGCACCGGTTTCAGCATCGAATCGATCTCCGCGAATACCTATTCACTCATTCACTCATTCTTACTTGTTCATGACCGAAGAAGAAAAGCGACTACACGAAGGGCCGCCCACCTGGCGAAAATGGGGCACTTACCTGAGCGAACGCGCCTGGGGAACCGTCCGGGAAGATTACAGCGCCAACGGCGATGCCTGGAATTTCTTTCCGCACGACCACGCCCGCAGCCGCGTCTACCGCTGGAACGAAGACGGTCTGCTGGGCTTTTGCGACGAAAACCAGCTGCTGTGCTTTGCGCTGGCGTTGTGGAACGGACAGGACCCTATTCTGAAAGAGCGCTTTTTTGGCCTGACCAACAGCCAGGGCAACCACGGGGAAGATGTGAAAGAGTACTTTTTCTACCTGGACAACACCCCGACGCACGCCTGGTGCCGGGCGCTTTACAAGTACCCGCAGCGGGCATTTCCGTACGATCATCTGGTGCAGGAAAACGGCCGCCGGACGCGCAACGACCCGGAATTTGAGTTGATGGACACTGGCATTTTTGCGCAGAACCGCTACTTCGATGTGGAGGTGGTCTACGCCAAAGCCGCACCGGAAGACCTCCTGATCGAAATTCGGGTCACGAACCAAGGTCCCGAAGAGGCAACCCTCGACGTGCTGCCGACCCTCTGGTTCCGCAACCGTTGGTCGTGGTACCGCAACGGCGGGGCGGTCGCCCGGCCGCAACTGCGCCGCCTTACCACCAACCCGCACGAGCCGCTGGTGATCGAAGCGGAGCAGGAAGAACTGGGCAAGCGGTGGCTGCTGTGCCAGCACGATGCCCACGCAGAGCTTCTGTTCACCGAAAACGAAACGAACGATCAGCGGTTGTTCGGCGTGCCCAACGCGACGCCGTACGTCAAAGATGCCTTCCACGAGTACGTAATCCGGGGCGTGCAGGAGGCCGTCAACCCCGCAGGCGTCGGGACCAAAGCCGCCGTACGCTATCGCCTCACGGTAGCACCGGGTGCCACGCAGACCCTACGGCTGCGCCTCACCAACCGCTATCCTCTTTCGGCAGCGCTGGAAGCCCCTTTTGAGGCCATTCTGGCGCAGCGTAAACAAGAGGCCGATGCCTTTTACCAGACCGTGTCGCCGGCCGGTTGTCACGAAGACCTGCAACGCATCCAACGGCAGGCGCTGGCCGGTTTGCTCTGGAGCAAGCAGTTCTATCATTATGACCTGACGCGCTGGCTAAAGGGCGACTCCACCCAACCCCGGCCGCCGGAAACACGCTGGCAAGGGCGCAACCACCATTGGCCTCACCTCAACAACCGCGACCTTTTGCTGATGCCCGACCCGTGGGAGTATCCCTGGTACGCCGCCTGGGACCTGGCGTTTCATTGCATTCCGATGGCGCTGATCGACGCCGATTTTGCCAAACAGCAACTGATTCTGCTTCTGCGCGAGTGGTACATGCACCCCAACGGCCAGCTGCCCGCCTACGAGTGGAACTTCAGCGACGTGAACCCGCCAGTCCATGCCTGGGCCGCCCTGCGTGTGTTCCGCATCGAACGGCGGCTGCGTGGCAAGGGCGATACAGCTTTTCTCGAAAAAGTATTCCACAAACTGCTGCTCAACTTCACATGGTGGGTCAACCGCAAGGACCTGGAAGGCCACAACCTGTTCCAGGGAGGGTTTCTGGGGCTGGACAACATCGGCGTCTTTGACCGAAGCGCCCCCCTGCCGGACGGCGGAAGGCTCGACCAGTCGGACGCGACGGCCTGGATGGCCATGTTCTGCCTCAACATGCTGGCCATCAGCCTGGAACTGGCTAGCCAGGACCCTACGTACGAGGACGTGGCGACCAAGTTTCTGGAGCATTTTTTCTACATCGCCTACGCCATCAACGACCGCCCCATCGCCAGCCACCGCAACGAGATCGACCTGTGGGACAACCGCGACGATTTCTACTATGACGTGCTGCACCAGCCCGGCCAACCGCCCCGGTACCTGCGCGTCCGCTCGCTGGTAGGCCTGATTCCCTTGCTGGCGGTCGACACCATCGACGACGACTTGTTGAAGCGCCTGCCCCATTTTGCCGACCGCATGGAGTGGTTCATGAAAAACCGCCCCGACCTGTGTGCCAACGCCGCCTCGGTGAGCCGCCGGGGCAAAAACGAACGGCGTCTGTTTTCGGTGGTCGACGAAGAGCGTCTGCGCAAAGTCCTGGCCTACATGCTCGACGAAAACGAGTTTTTATCGCCCTACGGCCTGCGTTCTCTGTCCAAATTTCACCAGGAGCATCCGTATCGGCTGGACCTGGACAACGAAACCCACGTGGTCGACTACCAACCGGCCGAGTCGAACAGTGACTTGTTCGGAGGCAATTCCAACTGGCGCGGCCCCGTCTGGTTTCCGATCAATTACCTGCTGATCGAGGCGCTGCAGAAATTCGATTACTACTACGGCGAGTCGTTCAAGGTAGAATATCCCACGGGCTCAGGGCACGAACTGACCCTCTGGGAAGTGTCGGTCGAGCTGTCGAAGCGGATGATCGGCCTGTTCGGCCGCAATGCGCAGGGCCACCGCCCGGTGTTCGGCGACAACGAAACGTTTCAGCACGATCCGCACTGGCGTGACCTGATTCCGTTCCACGAGTACTTCCACGGCGACAACGGCGCGGGGCTGGGCGCTTCGCACCAAACGGGCTGGACGGCGCTGGTCGCCAAGCTGATTCAACAAAGCGGCAACCGCCCCTCCAGCTAATTCCCTAAAAAGTCATCTTCCCAGAAATGTGGTACCGCTTACCTTTCACGGCGGCGGGGCCTGCGCGGCGAGAAAAGCACCGGGCTAGGCCTTTCGATCGTGAAGAAGATTGTGGAGTTGCACGGAGGCTCTATCCACGTAGAAAGTCAACCGGGCGAAGGCTCCCGTTTTACGGTCTCCATCGACAAAATGCCGACGTAGCGCCGAGGCGGGGCCGGGTGTTTTCTTAATTTTTAATTGGTTTTTCCAGATTATGGCGGCCGTGCCGAAAGTGAACTGCATCCGGTGCAGCTTTGTCTTTATGGTGGCGTGATGGCCTCCCGAACCGAGGCGATCGGTATTTTCGCCACACGACAGATAAGCCTATGGAAACCGAAACTACGCATCCGATAGAACTCAACGTCGAGGGCATGACCTGCACCAACTGTGCCCTGGGCGTGCGCCGCTACCTCGAAAAAGAGGGCGCTCAGGACGTGAACGTCGATTTTGCTTCGTCGGAAGCAACGTTCACGTTGCCGCAGGCCGACCGCCTGAAGGAAGTCATGAAAGGCATCGAGCGCCTCGGCTATCAGGTCAGTACCCGCGGGGAAACACCCGCTTCCGACAAAAGCGGCTTGCTGCCCATCGAAAAGAAATTTTACGTCAGCCTGATTTTCACCCTACCGTTGCTGCTCCACATGGTGGTGTCGTGGCACTGGTTGCACCATCCGTACGTGCAGCTTGCGCTGGCCACCCCGGTGTACTTAATTGGGGCCTGGCACTTTGGCCGCAGCGCGTGGAGTTCGCTTCGTACGGGCGTCCCGAACATGGATGTGCTGATCATTCTGGGCACGACGGCGGCGTTTATCTACAGCCTGACCGGCACGCTGCTGCACCTCGGTCCCGACTACCTTTTTTATGAAACGGCGGCCAGCATCGTTTCCATCGTGTTGCTGGGCAATGTGTTGGAACACCGGGCCGTCAAAAAAACCACTTCGTCGGTGGAAGCGCTGGTGCGCCTGCAACGCCCCACGGCGCGCCTGGTCACCGTAGACGAGAACACCGGAGCAGAAACCATTACGGAAGTAGCGGCCGCACAGGTGCATGTCGGACAACGTCTGCTGATCGCCACCGGCGAGGGCATTCCGGTCGATGGCGAAGTTGTGCGTGGCGAAGGCAGTGTCGACGAAGCCATGCTGACAGGCGAGAGCCTGCCGGTCGATAAAAAGCCGGGCGATCGGGTGGTTGGCGGCACGGTGCTCCAGGAAGGCAGCCTGCGCGTGGAAGCGACGGCCGTCGGGCGCGCGACGGTGCTCTCGCAAATCATCGACATGGTCAAAAACGCACAGGCGCAAAAGCCGTCGGTGCAGAAGCTGGCCGACCGCGTCAGCGCCATTTTTGTGCCGGTCGTGCTGGGCATTGCTCTGCTGACCTTTGTCCTGAACCTCTGGCTGGCCGATGCCGCCTTTCAGACGGCGATGCTACGGGCCATTGCGGTGCTGGTCATTGCCTGCCCGTGTGCCATGGGGCTGGCCGTACCCACCGCCGTGATTACGGGCATCGGTCGCTCGGCGCGGCACGGCGTGCTGATCAAAGGCGCCGACACGCTGGAGCGCCTCAACCAGGTGCGTACGGTAGTTTTCGACAAGACGGGCACCCTCACGACGGGGCGTTTCGCCATCCGGCAGTTGCAGGCCTACGACCGCACCGAAGAGACCGTGCGCACGCTGCTCTATAACCTGGAAAAACACTCGCGCCACCCCATTGCGCAGTCGGTGGTGGCGGCGCTGGCGGGGGCGCCCGAGGTGCCGTTGTTGGACGTGGAAGAGGTACGGGGCAAGGGCATCCGTGCCCGGACGCCGGAGGGAACGCAGGTCGCCGTCGGCTCGAAGCGCATGCTGACGGCCGTACCCGTGCTGGCCGGTGAAGGTCCTGATGAACCGCCCCTTCCCGATGCCGATTTATTCGTGTGGGAAGACGATCGCCTGATCGGCGCGGTGTGGATCGAAGACGAGATCAAGCCGCATGCCGCCGACGTCGTACGCTTTTTGAACCAACAGGGCATCGAAACGGTACTGTTGAGTGGCGACCGGCAGGAAAAATGCGAACGCCTTGCCAGCCAGGTCGGCATCCGACGTGTGCTGGCCGAGCAATTGCCCGAAGAAAAACTCCGCGCGATCGAAACGTTTTCAGCGCAGCATCCTACCGCCATGGTGGGCGACGGCATCAATGATGCGCCGGCCCTGGCCCGCGCTACCGTCGGCATTTCGCTCAGCAACGCTACCCAGGTCGCCATCCAGTCGGCGCAGGTCATTCTGTTGCACGACGACCTGCGTTACCTCCGCGATGCGTTTCGCACGGGCAGCCGGACCATCCAAGTCATCAAACAGAACTTATTCTGGGCGTTTTTCTACAACGTCCTGGCCATTCCGCTGGCAGCGGTGGGCATGCTCAGCCCGATGATTGCCGCCCTGGCCATGGCAGGTTCGGACGTAGTCGTTATTTTCAATTCCCTGCGGCTGCGTTTCATGAAGTCGGATCGCGTGTAACCCCTACTTTTGACCTCCGTTTGTACAAGCATATAGTGAACTACATCATGAAAAAAGCACCTCTCTTCTTTTTACTCCTTCTGCTGGGCGGTATGGTAGCCAGTTGCGACCAACCCCGACAGCAAGCCGCCTACGAAAACGAAGCGGCCTCGGACGAGCCTCAAAAACTTGTGGACAAGGACTACCCTGGCTTTCAGGGCGAATTATACAAAGTAGTCGAGAACTACCTGCTGGTGAAAGACGCCCTGGTGGAGTCTGACTCAGTGGCGGTGCGCGATGCGGCCGATGGCCTGCGCCGGGAACTGGTCGACTCCAGCATCGACTCGCTGGACGAAAGCCAGCAGGAACAGTGGCTCGATATCAAGGAAAAACTAGACGGGCTGGCCGAGCAAATGGCCGGCACCGACAACCTGGAAGAACAGCGGACTGCCTTTTCGCAGCTTTCGCAAGAGCTTTCCGCGGCGGTAAAGGAATTTCATCTGCCCGAAGGCGAAACGTTGTACCAACAATATTGCCCCATGGCGTTCGATAACGAAGGCGCGTTCTGGCTTTCGAGCAACGAGAAGATCCGCAACCCTTACTTTGGCGATCAGATGCTGGAATGCGGTCGCGTCGACGAGACGCTCACGTACTAGCCCTCACCGCCGGCAAGCTTTACGAAAGGCTCTGTTATTGCAACAGAGCCTTTTCTTTTTCTATGGCATAACGTCCGCGTCTACTTCTGGGTAGAACTCAGTCCCTGCAAGGCCTTGGCGGCGTCGGCATTGCCCTGGTCGGCGGCCTTCTCAAACCACGCCGTCGCTTTCGACAGATCTTGCGCTACGCCCTCCCCGTTCTGGTACAGCACGCCCAGCGCATATTGCGCGTCGGCGCGTCCCTGATCGGCCGCCTTCTGCCACCATTCCGCAGCCGCCTGGTAGTCTTGCTGCACCAGTTGCCCTTCGTAAAACGCAGTGCCCACCAGAAACTGGGGCTCCGCCAACCCCAAGGTAGCCGCCTGCACGTACAGTTCGACGGCTTTGGATAAGTCTTGCGGCACGCCAGGCACCCCGATGTAGTAAAGCTGACCGGCCATGTAAGCGCCCCAGGCGTGGTTTTGTGCGGCAGCCTGTAAGAAATACTCCAGGGCCTGTGCGTAATCCTGCGCCACGCCATCGCCGGTGTAATACTTGATTCCCTGCGCATAAAGTGCCTCGGCGGCACCGGGAGGGTCGTAAGCTACCGTGTCGTTGGGTATGCCCGGCGCAACAGGTTGGGCCCATGCTTTGCCTGTCAGCACAAGGCTGCCTAGCAACAGAAGAAAAACTAAGGTGGAGCGTAACATAGGAGAGGAATTAAGTGAATGATTATCAGTCGATTGCCGCGCTACAGACGCGGCCTTTCGCTAGAGGTATATACGTGCAGCATACCGGTTCCGATTGCGCGGCAGTGGCAAAGGCGGTCCTTCTCCTTAAAAAATTAGTGCTGTACCTGAGCCCAGCGGTAGCAGTCAGTTGTGTGGTCGTTAACCAACCCGCATGCCTGCAAATGCGCGTAGATCACCACACTGCCCACAAACTTGAACCCTCGCTTTTGCAGGTCGGCACTTACCCGGTCCGACAGTGCTGTGCGGGCGGGCACTTCCGCAGACGAAGCCCACGTGTTGACAATCGGTTTTCCGTCGACAAATCCCCAGAGGTACGTGCTGAAGCTTCCGAATTCCTGCTGTAGTTCCAGAAAACGGTGGGCGTTGTGTACCGTCGCCCGAATTTTAGCGCGGTTGCGGATGATGCTGGCGTCCTGACAAAGCGCCTCGATGCGTGCTTCGTCGAACCGGGCGACCTGTCCCGGATCGAAGTCGGCAAAGGCACGCCGGTACCCTTCGCGGCGACGCAATACGGTAGCCCAGCTCAAGCCCGCCTGCGCGGCTTCCAAAACCAGAAATTCGAAGTGCTTGCGGTCGTCGAACACGGGCACGCCCCACTCTTCGTCGTGGTAAAGGGCGTAGGCCGGAAACTTTCCCTCGGCCCAGGTGCAACGGGTTTTCATGGAGGTAAGTTAAAAAAAGAAGTCCGATACGGGGCAGTACCGGACGTTTTCTGAAAGCGCGGAAGTCGCTTATGCTTCGAACAGAAGTCGCGCTTCGCGCTCGTGCAGATGCAGCTCTTCCACAATGATTTCGCGCGCCGGACGGTAAATAATGTACAGCACCAGGCTCAGCAGCGTGAAGCCCAGGTAGATCAGGTGCCCGGTAAAGAAGTAGGCCCCGATGCACAACATCCCGACGATTTCATAACCGCTGTAGCGGATCAGGTTGGCGTAGAAGTAGTAGCGTATTTTGGTGCGAAGCCGCTGACGAACCGGAATGCGCTCCAGCACTTTCCGGAAGGCGATCTGACTCCCGACCAAAATGGCCAGGTAGAGCGTCGCAATGGTATAGATCCAGATTTCGCCGGGGGGCGTCCAGCGACGCACCGGTCGGTAAGTCCACCAGGCCCAGAGCATAAAGCCTCCCAGCACCACCGCTAACAAACTCACCTGAATACCAAAAACCAGTTTCTGGCGATCCAGCACCCTCCGAATAGCCTCTCTCTCCCGTTGCCGACGGCGTTTGCGTAACATCTCTTCGTGTATTAATTCGACAAAGATAACGCTAAATCGATTCGAAATCTTTTAACTCCATTAACTTTCTGTTATTCTGGAGGGCTTCCTCCGCTACGATTGCATTATTGTACCTGAATCGGTTACCTTTGGCCCCCTAACACATTTTTGCAGTATGCTCAGCCACCGCGTTCCTCTGGCGCAAACCCCTTTCTTTTCGTCGCTTTTCCAGGACTACATTACCCGGAAAGAAAGTGTGGCTCCCTTTTACCAGCACTACCCTGCGCCTGAGCATTTCGAGCAGATCATCCGGGCCAAAGCCGCCTCGTTCCCGACCGAACAGCGCGAGCGCCTCGCCGAGGTGTGGAAAGAACAATACGCCAGCGTGTACATGCACCCGCAGGCGGCGGAGAACCTGAACGCGCTGACTGACGAACGGACTTTCACCGTTACGACCGGTCACCAGCTCAACATCTTCAGCGGTCCGCTGTACTTTATGTACAAGATCGTTACGACCATCAACACCGCCCGCGAACTGGCCCGGCGCTATCCCGACTACCGGTTTGTGCCGGTCTACTGGATGGCCACCGAAGACCACGATTTCGAGGAGATCAATCACTTTACGTTGTTCGGCAAGCGCTACGAGTGGCAAACCGACCAACAGGGGGCCGTGGGGCGTTTCCAGCCGAACGGCCTGACCGAAGTGGTGGCACAACTGGCCGAACACGTACCGCTGTTTGAGCGGGCGTATGCCGACCACCCGACCCTGGCCGCCGCCACGCGCTACTTTGTGAATGAATTGTTCGGCAAAGAAGGGCTGCTGGTGCTCGATGCCGACCACGCGACCTTGAAGCAAACGCTTCGCCCGGTGGTGGAGGCCGATCTGTTCGATCACGTCACGTTGCAAGAATCGGAGAAAACCAACCGTCAACTGGAAGAGGCGGGCTACAAACAACAGATATACGTTCGGGAAATTAATTTCTTCTACCTGGACGATCAGCGCCGCGAGCGGATTGAACAAAAAGACGATCGCTTCTACGTCCTCAACACGGACCTGTCGTTCTCGGCTGACGAACTGCGTCAACTGCTGGCCGACCATCCGGAACGGTTCAGCCCTAACGTGGCGTTGCGCCCGCTGTACCAGGAACTGATTCTGCCAAACCTGGCCTACATCGGAGGTCCCGCCGAAGTGGCCTACTGGTTGCAACTGAAAGGGATTTTCGACCATTTCGACGTGCCCTTCCCGGCCGTGATGCCCCGCAATTTTGCATTGGTGGTCAACAAACCGAACCAACGGCGCGTCGACAAACTAGGCTTGCCTCCCGCCCTGCTGCTGCAGCCGGAAGAGGACATCAAGGCATGGTACATGGAAGAGACGCTGGGGCAACGGGTTGAACTAAACGAAGAGTCGACGCAGATGGCTGCGCTGTTCGAAGCTATTCGCCAGAAGGCCGTGGCTATCGATCCTACGCTCGAAGGGTTTGTAGGCGCCGAAGCGCGGAAGGCCGAAAAGGTGCTGGAGACGATCGGCAAGCGTGTACGAAAGGCCGAAGAAAAGCAGGAAGAGACGGCACTGCAACAGATTACAACACTCAAAGACAAGCTGTTTCCGGAGGGCAACCTGCAGGAACGTACCGAAAATTTTCTATCTTTCTACCTGAATGATAGTGCATTCCTCCACCAACTGCTAGAAACTTTAGAGCCATTCGATTTCAGCTTTTTTATACTGACTGATCATGCTTAAACGAGAAGCCCGTGCCGAATCGCTGCGGATGCGCGAAACATTGAAGGGGCCGGACGTCGACAAGAAGAGCAAGACCATTTGCCAACGTTTCATCGATAAATTCGGGCCACAACTCAGCCAGACACGGGTACTGCACGTTTTCCTCTCGATGCCGATCCGCAAGGAGGTCAACACCAATTACATCATCGAAGCGATTGAACAAGACTACGCCAACGTTCAGTTAGTGACTTCCTACATCACCGACTTCGAAAATTCGGTGATGCAAACCACGCGTTTTAAGCTTTCGGACGAGCTGATTTCGAACAAATGGGGCGTTCCGGAACCCATCGAAGTATGGCCGGTCGACGCGAAAGAGATCGACCTAGTTTTGATCCCCCTGCTGGCGTTCGACAAACAGGGCCATCGCGTAGGCTACGGGAAGGCCTTCTACGATCGTTTTTTGCACCATTGCCGCCCAGATGCGCTGCGCATCGGCGTTTCCATGTTCGGCCCGGTCGACGAAATCGACGACCTGCACGACACCGACATTCCGCTACACTACTGTGTGACGCCCGACAAAGTCTACCAGTTTGCGCCACCCGCGACCAACGGGCAATAAGTTCGCTTCCCGACGGGGTCTCCTGCCCGGCATTAGCTTTCTTTCGTTATCCAACAAGTTTCTTAAAAAGGGGCGGCAGTGGCCCAGCGACACCTGCCCGGAACATCCCGCTTGGGAGAAGGGAGGCATCCTTGACGTTAATCAGCAACCACCTGCTTCCACACCGGAGCGTGGGCGTACCTTACTGCATTTCCTGGAGCGCCAGGTTGTCCTGCTCCCGTTGCCACTTGCGGAGGTAGTCTTCGATGGGCTCCAGGTGCAGGCTGGCGCGGCGGTGGTTCAGGTCTTCCAGCACGGCGACCGGAAACAACGTGACTTTGCCGGTCTCTTCCTCGTAGAAAAACTGCGTTCCGTACCACTGCTTTTTGTGTTGCTGAATCAGCACCTGGTCTTGCAAAACGGCCGCCTGCAGCGGATTTACCCGCCCTTCGCGGGCAGCACGTACCAGTAATGGCACGCACACCTTCTGAAATTCCAGGTCGGCTCCTTTAACCAACAGCCAGAAGGCCGTGGCCCCGTCGTCACCAACCAGCGTGCGGTCGGGCCAGCCATAGCGCGACACGATCTGAAACAACTCGTCGGTCTGTTCGGCCAGCGTTCGGGCTATTTCCTGCATCACTTGCTGATACGTCGTGGAGTGCGGACCTTCCAATCGGAAAATCTCCAGGCGCGACTCTTCCAGGCCCGCGCGCTCGTCGCGCAATTGCAAGATCCGAAAACGCAATTCTTCCTCCTCCACGGTGAGCACACCGCCCCCCGGGTAACCCAACTGCCCATACCCAATTTGCCAACACAGCAACATTCCAATCCAGACAAACGACGTTTTCATGATCCAGGGAGATTCTACCACGCGGTCAAGCGGGGGTGCAAATAAACTAGTTTTTCGCGAGATTTTTTATAAAAATCCAAAGATTATTAACCACCTGATTCTGAAAAGGTTTACGCAGCCAGAAAGGCGATTGTTAGGAATTCCTGTATTATTGTTCAGGGCTTTTCCGACCGAAATCGGATGTAAGTTTCAGGTTCACTTTTCTGGTTGTCCATGTCCAAACGAAAGATTCTGATTCGCCGCGGCAAAGGTGCCTGGGCCTTCGTGCAGGAGATGTACGAAGAGTGGATCAACGACAACTGCTTTAAGCTGGCGGCCGCACTTTCGTATTACACCATTTTTTCGTTGCCGCCCATCATCATCATCGTGATTTATTCGGCCGGGACCGTCTACGGTCGGGACGCGTTCAGCGGCGAGATTTTCGACAACCTGAGCGCCCTGATCGGCGACGAAGCGGCACTGGGCGTGCAGAAGATCGTGGAAAACGCTTACCTAGAAGAGTCGAAGTTTATTCCCCGCCTGATCGGGGTCGGTACGCTGGTTTTCTCGGCCACCATTCTGTTTGCCACCGTGCAGGATTCGCTCAACCTGATCTGGGGCGTGCGTGCCAAACCCGAACGCGGGTTTCTGTATTTCCTGATCAGCCGTGTGTTGTCGTTCGCCATGGTGTTGGCCTGTGGCGCCCTTCTGCTGCTTTTTCTGGTCTTCAATACGCTGCTGGTGGCGTTCCGCAACCTGATCGAAGACGTGATCAAAGGGTATTCGGTGTATTTGCTGGAAGGGATGCAGTACGTGCTGACGTTCGCCATTCTGACGCTGGTCTTTGCGGCCATGTTCAAGTTTCTGCCCGACGTCCGCCTCAAGTGGCGGTTTGTGTGGCGCGGGGCGATCCTGACGTCCGTGCTGTTTTCGATCGGGAAATCGCTGATCAGCATTTACCTCGGGCAAAGCGACTATGACTCTACGTACGGGGCCACGGCCTCCATGGTCATTCTGATCCTGTGGGTGAACTACTCGGCCTGGATATTTTTCATCGGAGCGGAGTTTATCTACGTCTACATGCGCCGACGGGGCGAGTACATCGTCCCGGCCAAAAATGCGGTGCGGGTGGTGCGGCAGGAGATCGAAGATCCTTCCCGCTACGAAGAGGCGCTCATTGCCGGAACGCGCTCCAAACACGAAGACGACGAAGATTTTTCGACGGAGTAGCTCATTCGGCGTAGTCTGGCGGGCGGCGCGCAAACCAGGGTGCCTGGCGTTCCAGCTGCGCCGCCAACCGCAACAGCACGTCTTCGGCCCCGAAGCGCCCGATGAACTGCGCGCCACACGGCAGCCCCGCCGCGGTCCAGTGCAACGGCACCGACATGGCCGGTAACCCACACAAATTGGCCACCTGTGTATAAGGAACGGCCTGCAGATTTTTTTTGGCAGTGTCCCACACCACGCCCGATTTGCGCAACAGCTTGCCCGCTCCCATCCGATTCAGCACCTTCAGCCCCAGTCGTTCCATTCCTTTGAGTTGGTTTTGCCCGACACGCAGCGGCGGTTGTGCCAGCGTGGGCGTCAGCATCAGGTCGTAGCGTTCGTGAAACGCCCCGAAGCGGCGGGCAATCGCGTTCCACTGACGACGCGTCTCGGCAAAATCGCCGGCGGTAAACGTTTCGCCCAACAACGCCATGGTAAAGGTAGCCTCTTCGATATCGCCGGGGCGCGCCGGACCGCCCAGGTCCCCCCGCAGTTGCCGGACCGTGGCGGCCACTTCGCCGAAATACATCATCAGGTACGCGTCGGTCACCTGCACACCCTCCCACGGCAGCGGCACCTCCTCGACCGTATGGCCCGCTTCTTTTAACATCCTGACCGCCTTTGCGACCGCCTGCTGGCAGTCGGGGTGCACGTCGCCCTGCGGCAACGGATGCGCCACGCTCCAGCCGATGCGCAAGGGTTCGACTTCCTGCCGCACCTCGTCCGCATAGGGACGTTTCGGCGGCGTAATGACGTACGGATCGCCGGGCTCTGCGCCCTGCAACAGGTCCAGCATGGCAGCACTGTCGCGTACGCTCCGCGACACTACGTGGGGCACCGACGCGCCCTGCCAGATCTCGCCGTACTCCGGTGCGGCCGAAACGCGCCCACGGCTCGGTTTCAGGCCAAACAGCGCACAACACGCTGCCGGAATTCGGATGGACCCGCCTCCGTCGCTGGCCCCGGCCATCGGCACCATGCCTGCCGCCACCGCCGCCGCCGCGCCGCCGCTCGACCCGCCCGGCGTGTGGGCTGTCTGCCAAGGGTTCCGCGTGGGGCCGTAGGCTTCCGGCTCGGTTACCCCCATCAGGGCAAATTCCGGCGTGTTGGTCAGCCCCAGCACCACCAACCCCGCCGCGCGCACCCGCCGCACATAGGCGCTGTCCGCATGCGCCACCCGGTGCCGCAAGGCCCGCGACCCGGCCGTGAGCGGCGCGCCCTTAAACGCGGTATTGAGGTCTTTTAACAAAAACGGTACCCCTGCCAACGGTCCGGCCACGGGTTGCTGCGTCCAGACGTCCAGCTGGTCGTACAGCTTGTGCACGACCGCATTCAGGGCCGGGTTGTACCGCTCGATTCGCGCCATGGCGGCTTCGCCTACTTCCCGCACGGAAAGCTCGTTCCGGCGGATGAGGTCCGCTAGGCCGGTAGCGTCAAAATGCGCGTATTCGGGAAAAGGGAGCGTTGCCAAACGTGTATCAGTTCTGAAAGAATACAATTGTCTCCCGCGATATTATGGAATTGCAGGTAAATAGTGTCGTCACCTTTCTCCAACTTTCTGTTCATTGAGCGGCCATCACCTTACACACGCGACACCAGGCGAGTTTTGTTAACGCTTGTCTTCCGCTTAGTTTCATTTCAGCTTTTTTCATCCGTGTGCGTCTATGCAAGTCATTGTGATGGTCAGCCGGTTGCTCTGCATCGTTTACGCAGGGTTCTGTACGCTGCTCCTTTTGGATCTGAATGTATTCCCTCTGACCACGTCGTACGATCGTGTTCTCTACCTTAAACAACAGTACGAGTCGCGAGGGCGGTATCAGTCGGGGCGCTCGCCTTCAAACACACAACTTTTGGTTACGGAGGCGCATGCTTACCAAGTGCCTCGTTTCAGTACTTTCGCTTGGTGGCCCACCGAAGTTGTGGAGGTACGGTCTACGCAAATTTTCAATTTGGTCAAGACCAGCTTTGTCCAGGTTGAAGACGAAGTTTACGAGCTTAGGATGTCAGGAGGTACGATCTTTACGAGTTTCCAGGTCGTCCCGATGCTACTGCTGCTGACGTCCGGCTTAAGCCTACGTGCCTGGCACGACGAAGACAACATTGACCGATATGCCTTTGGGAATACATTTCTGTTCTTAATTTTACTTTATCTACTCATTCATTACGGTTTTCTTCATCACACGATCTACGGCTTTCTTTTCTTCCTGTTTGGCTTAGCACGCGCTAGGAGTACAAAGAAAAGTCGGATCGGGTAAACACAACCGACAGACCACTCAGCACCCATGCACCGCCGTACCTTTGCCAAATCCATTCCCGCTTTATTGCTGGCTCCTACCCTTGCCCACGCTACGCCCGAAGCAGCGACTACGCTGCGCAGCGCAACGTCGCTGGAGGGTCCCGCGAATGTGCGCCACTTCTGGTATTCGACCTTGGCGCGCATTGCCGACCCGGTACTGGACAACCTGGCGATGGGCAAACTGAAAAAACGGATGCCTGTGGAAGCGAAAGCCGGGCACGAACAGGACCGCCGTGAGGTAACGTACCTGGAAGCCTTCGGACGCTTACTGGCAGGAATGACCCCCTGGCTTGAGTTGGGACCGGACAGCACGTCGGAGGGACAGGTGCGCGACCGTTACCTGCAGGTGACGCACCGGGCGCTGCAACAGGCCGTCGATCCGAAGGGACCCGATTTTATGAACTTTAACCGGGGGAAGCAGCCGCTCGTCGATGCGGCGTTTCTGGCGCACGGGTTGTTGCGTGCCCCCACGCAACTCTGGCAAAAAGCCGACGCTACCACGCAACAGCGCCTCATCGACGCGATGGTCTCGTCGCGGGCCATTGCACCTTACTACAGCAACTGGCTCCTGTTCAGCGCCATGGTCGAAGCGTTTCTGCTGGACGCAGGCCAACCCTGGGACGAAATGCGCGTGGACCTGGCCGTGCGCAAACACCTGGAGTGGTACAAAGGCGACGGCCTGTACGGCGACGGCCCCGATTTTCACTGGGACTATTACAACAGCTATGTGATCCAGCCGATGCTGCTCGACATTTTGCGCGTGCTGCACAAGTACCAGCATCCGCTGGGCGAACACCTGGACGTAGTGCTGGCGCGGGCGCAACGCTATGCCGAAATTCAGGAACGGCTCATTTCGCCGGAAGGCACATTTCCGCCCATCGGTCGCTCGCTTCCGTACCGCTTCGGGGCCTTTCAGTTACTGGCCCAGATGGCCTTGCTACGCGCACTGCCGCTCCACATCCAGCCTTCGCAGGTGCGGAGCGCCCTGACGGCGGTGATCCACCGCATGATCGAGGCGCCGGGCACGTTCGACAAAGACGGCTGGCTGCGCATCGGCTTTTTCGGCCACCAGCCCGACATTGCCGAAACCTACATTTCGACGGGCAGTTTGTACCTGTGCAGCGTCGGGCTGCTGCCGCTCGGCCTGCCCCCGGACGATGTATTCTGGTCGGAAGCCGATGCCGACTGGACGGCCAAAAAGGTATGGGCGGGGTTGAACGTACCGCCCGATCATGCCCTTGGCGTGTAGCCTGTGGGCTTTGCCCGCGCTGCTGTAACTTGCCGGTGCTCCACCATCCCTGTTGCGTATGAAAGCCCAGAAAAAGTGTCCCTCCTGCGGCGAATGGTCGCCCTGGCTTCAGAAACCGGATGACCGTTGTTTCTATTGTGATGCGTTGCTCGATCCGCGCGCCCACACGATTGAACAGGAACGTGCTGAACAGGAAGCCGAAAACAAAAAGAAAATCGAGGCCATCGTGCTGCCCATTCACCCGGAAGACGGATTTTTTGCCCGCCTGGGCAAACGGGTGTTCAATGTGGTCCAGCTCGTGTTCGTCGCGATCCTCTCGTTTTTTATCTGGTTGATTACCGTGATGGCAGGATGAAACTGACGCCCCTTGTTCACCCCCTGTTTCTGGCGGCCGCCGCGCTGTTCGGGTTGCATCAGTTCCTGCAAAAAGGACTTCGGCTTGCGATTCCGTTGCTCGACAACTACCTGGACGATCTGCTGTGCCTGCCGGTGGTACTTTCGCTGGCGCTGGTGGCGCTGCGCGAAGGCGTGGTGCGGCAACCGACCTACACGCTTTCCACACGGCAGGTCGTATTTGCCACAGCTTATTTTGCCCTCGCCTTCGAAGTGGTCATTCCCCACTTTCATGCCGGTTACACGGCCGATCTGCTCGACGTGGTGATGTATGCGCTCGGGGCCTGGGGGTTTCTGCGCTGGCTCAACCGCCCGGCCGTGACGCAACCCTCGTAACGGTTAACGTTGCAACAGGAGCTTCTGAACATACGTCCCTTGCGGCGTTTGCAACCGACCGAAATAAACGCCGTTGGGCAGGTCCACTGGTCGCCACGTTTTTTGTTGCGGACCGGCCGGAACCGAGGCTTCGTCCAGCAAAACATCGACCACTTGCCCCAAGGCATTCAGAATGTGTAGCGAAACCGGACTACGTTGCGGCAGCGCAAAGTGGAGGGTCGCCTCGCGGGTTACGGGGTTGGGATAGGCCTGCAACGATGCATGCGTTCTTGCCAGGTCCGATACATCGGTTACATCCTGATCGTCGAACAGCCAGTAGTCGGTGCGGAACGTAGCGTCGGCCCCCGAAGTGCTGATCACCGTCACGATCACGTAGACCAGCTGCCCGTTGCCGCCGTTGCCGGTCGAGATGGCATCCAGCACGCCATTGCCACCTGTCAGGAAAGAGTTATCGTCGACAAACTCGCTCAGCGGAATGGAAACCCACTGCCACCCCTGCCCCGTAATCACTTCCGCCCCCGAGCCCTCCGGCCCCACGGTCAGGTTGTACTGAAACTCATCGTCAGCACCGTTGTTAGGTGAAGGAATGGCATTGTCCCCGTCGTCGTCGTCCTGCAGGTTGATTTCCAGGGTATAGGTTTGCTCGCGTTCGGCCCCGTCGAGTGAGTCGGGGTTAATCCACAAATGGAAGTAGGTGAGGCCGGACAGGTCGACCGGATGGTTCCGGCCAAAGCCGCCCACGTAGCCGGGCGTTCCTCCCGATCCCCAGCCGGTTTGCAGCGAATAGCTACCGCCATTCATCGGCGGCAGATCGGCGTTGTTGGGTCCGATGCCCCCACCCCCAACCGCGCCGTTGAAGGCAATCCAGCCGTTGGCCTCCGGCGCGCCGTGCTCCATGTCGTCGAACACCACGGGTGTTCCGGGCGGAATCGAGGCGGTGACGGCGACGTAGTTGATGCGAAAATCGCTTTGCAACATCGTCAGCCATAAGGTTTGCACGCCCGCTTCCAGCATGAGGCGGTTCACGCCCACGGTTTTCCACTGATTGTTTCCACCGGTACCGGCAAAGCGAAGGGTGTCCATCGGCGTGGCTTCCCCGAAGGCAATCGCGACGGCTCCGCTATCGGCAGCTGCCACCCGCAGTTGCAGATCGTACTCACCCGCCTCGGCGACCTCAACGGTATAGGAAAGCCACTCGCCCGCCTGAATACCGGCCACAGCATACCCCGCACCACCGTCCTGCACGGCATCGACCTCAACCCCTTCGCCCGTCCGGTACACGCCCGTCAGGTTGGTTTCGTCGGATTCGTGGTAGCCAGTTCCTTCTCCACCCAGATCAAAATTTTCGGCTTCGATACGGCCGGGCAACGGGGCGGGACGCATCAGGTAAGGCGCTTGTACACACTCGGCCCCGACGGTCACGTGGAGGGTATCGGCACCGGTCTGCCCAAGGTCGTCGGTTACGGTAGCGATCAATTCGTAACACCCGGCAGCAATGCCCTCCACCGTCAGTTCGTACGGTGCTTCAGCATCTTCCCCCAACAGGCCATCTCCCTGGAAAAACTGCACACTGCGGACCACGCCTTCGGACACCACGTCTGCCGTCAGGGTCACGGCACTCCCCGGTTCCAGCATCGCGCTGTCGGCCGGACTGGTCAGCATAACGGTCGGGGCGGCCTGTTCTTTCTGGTACACCCGCACGTAGTCGATCATGTACTGCTGCGGAAACACCGTGCTTTCGTCAGGATTGCCAGGCAGGTTTCCTCCGACGGCCAGGTTCAGGACGATGTGGAAATCGACGTCGAACGGTGCCGGATATGGCCCGGCCGTAGAGTACCAATCGGTTTGTGTAGCGTACAGCGAGTCGTCGACATACCAGCGGATTGCGCCATACTCCCATTCGATGGCGAATACGTGAAACGCTTCGGGGAACGTGCCTTCGGTCAGAAAAAAGTCGTTGCCGGAATAGACGTTGTTGGGCCAGGGGCCGCCGTAGTGCAGGGTGCCGAACGCACGATTCGGTTCGTCGCCCGTGTATTCCATGATGTCGATCTCACCACTGGCGGCCCACCCACCATACGGAGAGTCGGAAGGCAGCATCCAGAATGCCGGCCAAATGCCCTGCCCCACCGGCAGTTTCGCCCGCATCTCCATGCGCCCGAAAGTCCAGTCGCCTTTTCCGAGGGTGCGTAAACGCGCCGAAGTATAGTCGTACCCTTCGAACGATTCCTGCTTCGCGGTGATGGTCAACATGCCATCGGCCACGGTGGCGTTCTCGGCACGGTAGTACTCCAGTTCGTTGTTGCCCCATCCGGCGGGCAGCCCTACGTCGGTACCGTCGCCGAGTTGGAACGACCATTTGGTCTGATCGACCGTGTCGGCGTCGAACTCGTCGGCCCAGACCAGTTGATAGTCCTGAGCGGCCAGCGGTGGCACGGTGCCGAGCAACAGACACAGCCCGCCGCAGCACAGAGAGAAGCGAAAACTACGCGATACAAAACGGTAGAAAGTAGGCATACACGTGGTGGTTTGGATGGAATTGTAGGTGGCACTTAAGTTGAGCAACTTGCCACGATTTTCCAAAAAAGGCACCCTAAACTCTTCTCTTTCACCGATTTACACCACAAGGCCCCGTGCACCAGGGGTGCGCAGGGCCTTGTGGCAGGGATGCGTTAACGGACGTCTAGCCGCGACGGCGGCGCGTGGCCGGGGTGTTGCGGCGGTCGCGACGATCTTCCCGCCGGTCGCTTACATCCTCACGGCGATCGTGTACATCTTCCAGGCGATCCAACACGCCCCCCTGATGGCGCGCATCCCGGACGTCTTCGCGGCGGTCGCGACGGTCTTCCCGACGATCGCGCACGTCCTCGCGACGGTCAATGCGATTCACGACACGCTTGCGGGGCGGCACCGGATGCGCATCGGCCGAAAAAGCGGTTAACATTCCGATCAGGACCAGGCTCTTCAGTAACGTTCTCATGGCAATTGGCTTTTGGGTTAATCTATGTTAATTCGACTAATCAAATCTTTTGCCAAAAAATCAGCGTACTGACGAGACGTTCTTCAACCGACTCGAAATCAATCCGATAAAAAAATCGTACGTACCTACATGAGAGTAATTACGCCACGCGAAACCTGGACGTTGATTCGCTGCACCGTAGAAAAGTTTTCCAAAGAAAGCCCGATCATCTACGCCGCGGCCATTGCCTTTTTCACCATTTTTTCGCTGCCCTCGATTCTGGTCATTGTCATTTCGGTGGCCGGGCTGTTTCTGGACCAAAGTGCCATCAAAGGCGAACTCAATACCCAGGTGCAGGACCTGATTGGCCGGGAGAGTGCGCAACAGATTCAGGCGGTCATCGAAAATGCCAACCAGACGGGTTCGGGCGTAGTGGCCAGCATCGTCGGACTGGGCACACTGCTTTTCAGTGCGACCGTCATTTTTAACTTCATTCAACAGGGGCTCAATGCGTTGTGGGGCGTGAAGCCCAAACCCCGCCGGGGCATCGTCAAGTTCGGCATCGACCGCCTGACGTCCTTTGCTATCATCATCGGGCTGGCCTTCCTGATGATGGTCTCGCTCCTGCTCGATACCATGCTTTCGTTTTTCCGGCAGCTGATCTCGACTTACCTCTCCGGGGGCACGGTCTACCTGATGCAGGCGCTGAATACGCTCGTTTCGATCGGCATTACGGTGATCATCTTTGCCGCCATTTTCAAGGTACTGCCCGACGTCAAAATCAAGTGGCGAGACGTGTGGGTGGGTGCCATCGTTACGGCGCTGCTGTTCGAAGTCGGCAAGTTTGTGATCGGCATCATGCTCAGCAACATCGGCATTACGGCGACGTACGGCGCGGCCGGAGCCTTCGTCAGCATTTTGCTCTGGGTATTTTATTCGTCCCTCATTGTATTGTTTGGCGCATCGTTTACGCAAGTCTGGATTTCGGAACGTGGCCACCAGATTCAGCCGACGCACAATTCGGTCAAGGTTGTGAGCAAAGAGGTCGAGATCCACGACGAACAGGAGCACGAAGAAGTGGAGGAAGAACTGGAAAAAGCCGCAAAAAAAGCCCCCCATCACCCTAAAAACAAGACATGATTTTTTTTACATTTGTCTTGTATGCCCAAAGTCCAGGAACAACTCAATCTCGATCATTTACGCTTCGACGAAAAACTGCACGGGGCGTATCTGGCTAGTTTCAACCGGCGCGCGCTGGCGTATGGCCTCGATCTGGCCATCATTGCCGCCGCTTCGGCCGTGATGGAATACATGGTTGTGGGCTTGTTTCTGGTGCTGGTGATTACTAAAAAATTCCGGCCCAACCTGCGGCGGGCGGCCGTGATGGTCCGCAGCCAGTTACGTCAGCTCGACATCCGCCTGGCCGACTACGAAATCGAAGAAAAGCTGCGCCACCAGTTTCAGCGCCACATGCGCATCTACCTCTACGTGCTGATCTGGGCACCCGTTGTTTTTGCCATTGCCCTGATCCTGATCACGTTGGTCCGCTGGTTTACACCGCACGACGCGGTGACGTTTGTCGAAGCCAATGTGGGCAACAGCTTTACCGGCTTTTTCCGGGAGCGCTTTGCCGAAGCCAACCAGCTCAAAACGATATTTACCGGTTTCTTAGGCGGTTTTCTCTACTTCTCCATCCTGACTTACAAGTGGCAGGGACAGACCATCGGCAAGCGGTTGTTCAAGCTGCGCGTGGTTAAACTCAACGGCAAACCCCTCACCTTCTGGCAAAGTGTGGAGCGCTTTACGGGCTACTCTGCCTCGGCCTTTTTGTTAATGGGCTATTTCCAATACTTCTGGGACCATGCCCACCAGACCACCCACGACAAAATCGCCGAAACCGTCGTCGTGCAGGAGTGAGCCTATAGTGGGATGGTGAGGTAATGACGTGAGAAAGAGAAGCGGGCACGGGATGCACTCGCACGCCTCACCCCATTCTCTCAAGGCGTTATCCCTTCTTCCTACCAACGCATCCCACTACACCACCACCTCACCACAGGCCTATTCCCGTACCCAGGTGACTTTGTCCTCAATGGGCTTGCGGATGCTCTTCGGATTTTTCATGTTGTGGTGCCCTACGAAAAAGAACCCCATCAGGCGGTCGTGCTCACCCAGACCGAGGTACTGTTTCATCACCTCCGAGTAGGTGCCGTTGCCGGTGCTCCAGTACGCGCCCAGGTCGTATGCCGTGGCAGTCAGGTACATGTTCTGCACAGCACAGGAAACCGCCGCAATTTCCTCCACTTCGGGAATGGCCTGATTCGGATCACGGTGCATGATGATGGCGATCAGGTGCGACACTACCTCGGGCATGCCCAGGAGCTTTGTTGCCTTGTCGGGATACATATCCGCCATTTTGGTAAAAATGCGCTCCAGGGCCGCGCCCGTAAACACCTGGAATCGCCACGGTTCGGTAAATTTATGCGTAGGCGCCCAGTTCGCGTTTTCAAGGAGCTGCCGGATGATGGCCTCGTCGACGGGTTCGCCGGTGTAGAATTTCGGAAATATGGAACGACGCTCGTGAATCAGTTCGTTCACTTGCTCGGGAGTAGGTAAAGCCATAATAACATTTGTTTTCCGCAAAGGAAACGATTTCGGGCGCGTTGTGCCTGCTTTTTCCGCGATTTTCCTGCGGTCGGAACCCGTGCAGGGACTCCCCCTTCCGAGGGGACTCTTCGGCGGGCGGGGCAAAGGCTCGCCAGCAACCAGAGGTTTTTTCGGCTTGTACCCTGTAATTACCTTTCATCATTTTTTCGCCATCTGCCAGCCAGGGCTTCTCTATCTTTAACTTTTCTCTTCGCATGCTAACGTTACGTAACATCCATAAATCTTACCAGACCGGGAAACAGTCGCTGCACGTCCTGAAAGGCATCGACCTCACCATTCAGGAAGGCGAGTTCGTGTCGATTATGGGTTCGTCGGGCTCGGGAAAATCGACCTTGCTTAACATCCTGGGTATCCTCGATATGTACGACCAGGGCGAGTACCACCTGGCGGGCACGCTGATCAAAAACCTGTCGGAGAAAAAAGCCGCGCAGTACCGCAACCGTTTTCTGGGGTTTGTCTTCCAGTCGTTCAACCTGCTGTCGTTTAAAAACGCCGCGGAGAACGTCGCCCTGCCGCTCTATTACCAGAAAGTGGGGCGCTCCAAACGCAACAAACTGGCCCTGCAGTACCTGGAACAGGTGGGACTGGGGCCTTGGGCCGAACACATGCCCAGCGAAATGTCGGGCGGACAGAAACAACGCGTCGCCATCGCCCGGGCGCTGATTCACGATCCGAAGGTGATTCTGGCTGACGAACCGACCGGTGCGCTCGACACGAAAACTTCCTATGAAGTGATGGAGATCTTCAAGCGGGTGAACGCAGCCGGAAAAACCATCATCATCGTGACGCACGAAGAAGACATCGCCGCCCAGACCCATCGCGTTATCCGCGTCCGCGACGGCCTGATTGTGGATGATCAGGTCAATGAAGAGTTAGGCGTGAAGAGTTAAAGGTGCCAGCTTTACTACTTCACCAGTTCACCACATCGCCACCTCACACTTGATCTCATGTTCGACCTTGACAAATGGCAGGAAATCTTTTACACGATCGGGCGGAACAAACTCCGCACGTTCCTGACCATGTTCAGTGTGTTCTGGGGCATCTTCATGCTGCTGTTGTTGCAAGGGTTCGGGGCCGGACTCCTCAACGGCGTGATGTACGAATTCCGCGACGATGCCGTCAACAGTATTTTCATCGCGGGGGGCACCACCAGCAAAGCCGCCAACGGCATGGGCATCAACCGGCGCATCCAACTTACCGACGAAGACTACAAAGCGCTGGAACGCATGCAGGGCGTCGAGCACCTGACGGGTCGCTTCTACCTGCAAAGCGCTTCGACCGTGCGGCGTGGCGACTACTACTCGTCGTTCAACGTGCGGGCCGTGCACCCCGACCACCGCTACCTGGAAAAGACCGAGATGGTAAAAGGGCGCTACCTGAACCCCATCGACCTGAACGAACGCCGCAAAGTGGCCGTGATCGGCACCAAAGTCGCCGAAATCCTCTACCCGAACGGCGAAGAGCCCATGGGCACCGAAATCGACGTGAACGGCATCGTCTACAACGTAGTGGGCCTATTTGTGGACGATGGCAACGACGGCGAGGGCGAAACCCTCTACATCCCGATCACCACGGCGCAGATGGCCTACGGAGGCGCCAACCGCATCGACAACCTGATGTTTACGATGGGCGACGCCACGGTCGAAGAGAGTAAGGAGATTGAAGAGGAAGCCAAGAAGATCTTAATCAGCCACCACCGCTTCGATCCGGAAGACCGCAGTGCCGTGCGGATGTGGAACAGCCTGGAAAACTTTCAGCGCTTCGTCAACCTGTTCGCCGGGATCAACATCTTCATCTGGGTGGTGGGCATCGGCACCATCATCGCGGGCATTGTGGGTGTCAGCAACATCATGCTCATCATCGTGAAAGAACGCACTAAGGAGATCGGTATCCGCAAGGCGCTGGGCGCGACGCCCGGTTCCATCGTGGGGCTGATCGTGCAGGAGGCCATCTTCATCACCATCGTGGCGGGCTACCTCGGGCTGCTGGCAGGCGTCGGCCTCATCGAGCTGGTCAACTACCTCCTCCAGAGCTCGGGCGGCGGGGTCGACTTCTTCCGCAATCCGGAAATCGACCTGCAAACGGCCCTGATGGCTACGCTTCTGCTGGTCATCGCCGGCGCACTGGCCGGGTTCTTCCCCGCTCGCAAAGCCGCCGCCATCCCCCCCATCGAAGCGCTGCGGGAGGAGTGAAGAGATGGGAGGATTGGTGGGTTGGTGGGTTGGTGGGTTGGTGGATTGGTGAATTAAGGGGTTGGGAGATTACTAGATAAAAATCCGATGAACGAACTGGCGGAAGAATTTAGACAACGTACCAAGCTATTGGCATTGGCTGTGATTCGGTTTTATCAGACATTACCCAAGACAGATGAGGCCCGCATCCTTGGAAAGCAACTTTTGAGAGCTGCTACGTCAACGGCAGCCAATTACCGTGCTGCCACGCGAGGGCGCTCCGGCGCCGAGTTTTATGCGAAACTGTCGATTGCCGTTGAAGAGGCAGATGAAACCTGCTTTTGGCTAGAACTTCTGAAAGAAGCCGAGATTTGTTCTACCGAACAACTTGAGCCCTTAATTACGCAATCCGAGGCAATCCGCGGATTTCTCGCCAAATCCAGAAGTACATTGAGGGCAAGAAGTAAGAGATCTTAAACCCATAAATCCTCCAATCCACTAACCCACCAATTCTTCTATGTTCGATTTTGACAAATGGCAGGAAATCTGGGCGACCATTCGGAAGAACAAGCTTCGTACGTTTCTGACGATGTTTGGGGTCTTCTGGGGCATTTTCATGCTGCTGCTGTTGCTGGGCGCAGGCAAGGGCCTGCAAAACGGTGTGCTGGACGGTTTCGGGGGGCGGGCCACCAACTCGTTCAACATGTGGTCGCAAGCCACGACGATGCCCTACGCGGGCATGAAGCCGGGACGTTACTTCGATTTTACGACGCAGGACATGCAGGCCATTCGCCAGCAGATTCCGGAGGCGGAGGTGATTTGTCCGCGGAACCAGCTGGGAGGCTGGCGGGGCACCGCCACCATTACGCGGGGTCTGAAAAGTGAGGGCTACAACGCAACGGGCGACGTGCCGGACTACACGAAGGTGCAGAAATTCGACATGATGGCCGGGCGGTTCATCAACGAGATCGACATGAAAGAAAAGCGGAAGTCGGTGGTGATCGGGCGGATGGTGTACGAAGAACTGTTCGAACCCGGCGAAGACGCCATCGGGCAGTACGTGAAGATCAACGGCGTCTACTTTATGGTGGTGGGCGTGTTCAACATGGACGTGAGCGGCAACCGGGCGGAGCGCGAACTGCGGACGGTGTACCTCCCTTTTGCGACGGTGCAGCAGACCTACAATTACGGCGATCGGGTCAACTGGTTCATCGTCATCTCCAAGCCGGGCGTACCCGCCTCCGAGGTGGAAGAGAAGGTAGAGGCGCTGCTCGCCTCGCGTCATAAGGTGCACCCCGACGACAAGGCCGCCATCGGTTCCTGGAACATGGAGCGGGAATACAAGCAGCTGGTCGGCCTGTTTACGGGCATCAAGGTGTTTGTGGGCATTGTGGGACTGGGCACGCTGCTGGCCGGCATCATTGGCGTGAGTAACATCATGCTGATCATCGTGAAAGAGCGGACGCGCGAAATCGGCATCCGCAAGGCCATTGGCGCGACGCCGGGGTCCATCATCAGTCTGATTCTTCAGGAGTCGATCGTGATCACCGCCATTGCGGGCTACCTCGGGCTACTGGGCGGCATTGCGCTGCTGGAAGCCATCAACAACGCCCTCGAAAGTGCCGGTGGTGTGGACATGTTCGCCCGACCGGGGGTCAGTTTGCAATTTGCACTGCTTTCGTTTGCCATCATTGTAATCGGCGGCGGGCTGGCCGGTCTGTTACCGGCCTCCAAAGCCGCGGCCATTCAACCCATCGAAGCCATCCGCGATGAATAAAAGAAGGCAGGACACCGGCGTCCGGATGCCGGATTGTTCTGCGCTTTTGACTCAAAAACTCATTCACTAGTTATAATCTGAAACTTGCTATTTGCCATTACCCATGAATCGTTTTGCCATCATTACCATCATCATCGTTTTAGTGGTCAGTATGCTGGGAACGGGCTACTTCCTGTACCAAAAACAGGCCGAGCCGCCCGTCACCTACCAGACCGACTCGCTGTTTGTGACCAACATTGTGAAGAAAACTGTGGCGACCGGCTCCATCGTGCCGCGCCGCGAAATCGAACTCAAATCGCAGGTGCCGGGCGTTATTGCCACGCTGTTTGTGGAAGCGGGCGCACAGGTCAAGGAAGGCGATCCGATTGCTAAAATCCGCATCATTCCCGACGTGGTGCAGGTCGAAAACGCACAAAATCGCCTGAAAACCGCGCAAATCAACCTCAAAAATGCCGAGCGCGAATTGGAGCGGAACAAAACGCTGTTTGAGCAGAAAGTCATTTCGGAGCAGGAGTTCCGTTCGTTTCAGTTGGATTACAACCTCCGCGAACAGGAACTGGAAGGTGCCGAGAACAACCTGGAATTAATTAAAAACGGCGCTTCGAAAAATTCACAGAACGTATCGAACATCGTGCGCTCGACGGTGACGGGCATGGTCCTCGACGTACCGGTAGAAGAAGGCAGCTTCGTGATCGAGAGCAACTCGTTCAACGAAGGAACGACCATCGCGTCAGTAGCTGACATGAACGAAATGATTTTTGAGGGGCAGGTCGACGAGTCAGAAGTCGGGAAGCTGAAAGAAGGGATGGACCTGGTCCTGAAAGTAGGCGCGCTCGAAACGGAAACGTTCAACGCCAAGCTGGAATACATTGCGCCGAAGGGCATTGAAGAAGAGGGCGCCATTCAGTTCGAAATCCGTGCGGCCGTTAACCTGAAAGAAGGGACGTTCCTGCGGGCGGGCTACAGTGCCAATGCCGACATTGTCCTCGACAAGCGCGACAAGGTGCTGGCCATCAAAGAAAGTAATTTGCAGTTCGACAACGGCAAACCCTTCGTCGAGGTGATGACCGCCCCACAACAGTTCGAGAAACGGCCCGTCAAAGTGGGCCTTTCCGACGGCATCAACATCGAGGTCGTGTCCGGCATCGACGAAGCCACCCCCGTCAAAAAGCTTTAAGGAAGCTCCGCTTCAATTTGTAGCCGTACCACGTTTACCGAAGCGATGCGAAAGTAAACGTGGTACGGCTTTTTTTGATTACAAGCCGGTGATCTGCTGGCCTTTCGGGTATTCGACGGTGTAGCGGAACTGGAGCGTACGGGTTTCGCCGGGCGGCACAGTCAGGGTCCAGGTCAGTTTACCCGTTTTCTCCTCATACTCGGCACCGCCCAAGTCGCCGCGCGTCACCTTGATGGATTCGTTTGTAGAAATGGGCATCTGGTCTTCCACACGAATCGTGGCGGCCACCGACTTGGTGTTGCGCAGCGTCAGCTCGTAACCGAACTGTTCGCCACGTTTGGTACCCAGCCAGTTTTTCTCCTTGAATTCCTTGATGCGCTCCCGTTTCACCACAATCCGGGCATCGCGGCCCAGCGACACGTCGAGCGTATCGGTGGTGGCGTTCACGTTCAGAAAGGTTTCGGCCACGTACGCACCCTCGAAAAAGACGTTGGCCGGTCCCGACAGCAGGTTGTACTCGCCCCAGCCCGTGATGCTGGCCAGCAGAAACGCCGCCGGATCAAGCTTCGGCGCCGTGGCGTAGAGGTACTCGGCAGGCAGGTCGTACCGCTGAATGTCGACCAGTTCGGGACGCCCGCCCGAAGGAATGGTGTAAGGCAGATCGATCGCAAACTCCGTGGCCAGCGTATTTTCCTGCACAGCGGTGTAATCGGCGGCAGAGCCCGCCGCTTGCGATTCTAACATCATGTCAGCATCGATTTCCTCTTTCGCTGGAGCAGGTGCCCGCATACTCATCCGTTTGGCCATTTGAGGGCGTGGTTGCGGCTCAAAAATCCGCACGTACTGCGGCATAAGCTCCGGCTTGTTGCCACCCGCCGACGGATTGGCCGTCGAGAGGGTCAGCCTAACGCCCTCCCAGTTGACGCCAGTGCTCTGGGTTACCTGGGCACGATAGGTCAGTTGCACCGGCTGGCCTACTTCCAACACACGCAGGTCGTAGCTCGGCGACCAGCCCGCCTGGTAGGCCACGTAAGTAAGGTTTAGCTCTACTGTGCGGGCCTGATCGCTGCGTAGCGTCACCAAAATCCGTCCGGAGCGGTTCGAAGCGCGGTACTGTTGGGTTTGCCGGGTGAGTTGCTCGACCTCTTTTTCGGCGTCTTTGATTTCCTTTTTTACCCGTTGAAGCCGACGCTTGATCTCCGTCAGGCGCGTGCGGAAAAAATCGGCCATCTCGGCCAGGCGTGCAGCCGTCACGGCGGTATTCTCGCTGCCGAGGCCTTTGTTTGCCAGCACGAGCGACTCTTCCTGTTGCAACACTTCCTGCTCGTTGTTGAGTTGTTCCAGACGGTCGCGAGCGGCTTCGAGCGAAGTTTCCAGCTCGGTCAATGCACGGGGCTTTTCGTCTTCGCGCAGGTAATTTTCTTCAAACCGCACGGCCGCCATCACCACGCCGCTGCCGCCCGTGGAGGCAACCTGGATGCTCTGCGCATCGATGGACGGCGAGATGTTGCCGATGGCGATTTCGTTGGCGCCACTTTGGACGCTGGCCCGTACGGTATTGGTGAGTTGTGCCCGGTTCAGGTAGACTGTAACAGCCTTGACCTGCGCGTCCACCGCGGTGGTGGACTGGGCCTGGAGCGAGGAAAGAGTCATGGTCAGAAGAAATAAGAAAAGAAGATTACGCATTTCCATAGCATTGTGAATTTTACGTAGGATGCCGCAAACCTGCGAATTCCACAACGGCAGGCAGAAATTTTCCTGCCTTTTTTTCGCTGACTGCCCCTCGCTACCTCTGCACGTCAGATTTTACGGCCTTTCTACATGCGTCAACTCCCTCAGAACAAACTCGTTCGCCTCGCGATTTCCGTTTTCTCTTCCGAAACCCTACACCTGTGTGCTCGCCGGGCGGATCACGTTTCTACGAAGCGATACCCCCCGTATTTTCGGGCTTCGCATGGCTTATGTAAAGAGTATATCGTTACGCATTGTACTGCTCGTCGGTCTGCTGGGGTTCCTGGCTACGCATGAGGTAGCGGCGCAATTCCTGCCTCATCAGCAATGCCGTCAGCTGAACAAGGCACGACGCCCCAAAAAACAGCGTTTTTTTCGGAAAGAAAAAGGGGGCGAGCCGTATACGTGGCACCCCAAGCCTTCGTACCGGGAGCAGGTAAAGACGCAAGAACCACCGCCAAGCAAGGCGACATCGCCGAAAGCGTCGACACCTTCCGTGGCCAAAACGGAGCAGAAGCCCAAGCCGCCCGCAGAAAAGCTACCCCCGCCCATCTCTGAAAAACACGCCCGCATTCGGGAAGAGGTCCGGAAACGCCTGGAAAGCATGAAGCCGGGGGAACCCACCACGGAGTCGCTTTATTTCGTCACCGACCAGGACGAGTTTGCCATCCTGGATATGGAGCCGTTCCTGATCGCCGCCGAGTTTGCCTTGCAGGGGCGCGTGGTGCTGGTGGAAGGCCATACGGACAACCGGGGCAGCGACGATTACAACCTCCAGTTGTCGATGAAGCGCGTAAACCGCATTCAGGAATTGATGCACCAGATGGGCGTCCCCGAAGACCGGGTTTCGGTGATGGGCTACGGCGAATCGCAGCCCAAATACGACAACAATACGGAAGAGGGACGGCAGAAGAACCGCCGCGTCGACTTTAAGATTTTTTAGTGCCTTCTACTTCGGCAGTGGCCTGCTGGCTTTCGGCTTTGCGGGCGCGGTCCAGGTAAACCCCCAACTGATGGATCAGGTGGCTCGACAACGCACTGTCGTCCTGATTCGGCTCGAAGTAAGGTTGCATCTCGTTTACGTACTCCGTAAAAGCCGGACGATCCTGGTTTTCGATGATGGTGAGCAACCGGTCGACCTCCTCGCGGAACAGGCGCAACACCGGAGCCACGTGCCGGTTGTACATCTGAATGTCGGCATACAGCGCCGGATTTTGCAAGACGTAGCGCGTGAAGAAAACGATGAAGATGCGGTAGGGCGGCGACGCAAAGTTCTTAATGTCGGCCAGCGCCACGCCACACTTGCGCAACGCCTTCGCACTGACAAACACGTTGAAATGGTTCAACCCCTGCACCACGCCCATCAATCGGTCGTGCATGCGGTAATCGACGTCGTACCAGCGGGCTCCGTCTTTCGAAAAAAGTCCCCGGAAAAAGCGCTCGAATCGTGCCGGCAATACCGTTTCGTAGTTCCACAGCAACCCCTGGCCGCGCAGTTGTTCCATCGTCGGGGCGAACATGGGGTGAATGGAGGCATAGTACGTGTGCTGGTCCGGGTTTTCCTCGCGTAACTGCTCGACGCGCTCCACCAGAAACTCCTTTACGCTGCACACGTCGATCAGAACCTTGCCGTGTAATTCAGGATAAATCTCCTCCAGCACGGGAATCATCGCTTTGATGGGCACGGCCAGAATCACAACGTTGGCGTGCCGTGCCAGTTCGCGGTTGTCGGTAAAATCCCCTTTCCCGCTGATGTCCGATACCAACACCGGCAATTCTTTCTTGCGCAAAAAACGGGCGAACCAGCCGCCCAGCCCCTGGCCGCCGCCGATTACGCCGTACGTAAGCCTCACTTTATCCATATTGTGGGCTAAACTAAACAAATCCAGCTACTTTTGCGGGAGCAAAGGCTGTGGCTGGGCAGTCGGCGCTACACACAACTTACTGAAAACCAATCGAGGTTCGCTCTTGTTTCTCTTGCAAGAGGAAGGTCACGTACAACCACTTGTCCCCTACGGAAACCGACACCGGCCGTTCGGACAGCAGCGTATACTTCTTCTCTTCGAACTCGCGGCGAATGGCGTCAATGTCGATCTTGGTATTGGCCTCGTCGCCGGAAAATTCCAGCGGCAGGCGCCGGGTAATCAGGTGAATGGGATCTGTCTTCATGAAAAGAAAGTAAAATTTTCGGAGAATAAATTCGTTCTGCCCATAAAGTAAGTACAATTGTCGGAATGCGCTTGGGTATTCCGCAGAAAGCCCCACGGCGCCCCCGCCAAGTTAGCGCTGTGCATTATTTTTGCAAAAGTGCACTGCCCCACCGCACGGCTCAGAAGCAGAAATCGAGACAAATTAACGAGAAAACTTTTCCAACATTTCTTATAAAATTTCTATTGCATCATTAACATGATAAAGTCGCAACAAAACAATTTGGTAAAAATCGGAATCTTTTACGACGGAGGTTATTTCTGGCACGTTAGCAATTATTATAACTATACGCACCCACGTCGTGCTCGGCTCAGCATCACGGGGATTCACGAATTCATCAAAAACCGTGTGGCTGCCCTCGAAGGCGTCGACAAAAATTATTGCCGCATCGTCGATGCCCATTATTTCCGCGGGCGCTTTTCTGCCCACGAAGCCAAGGAACGTAACAAATTGTTGACGGACCGGATTTTCGAAGATGTCCTGATGAAGGAGAATGTGGTGACGCATTTTCTGCCGATGACGCCGCGGGGCGAAAAGGGCATCGACGTATGGCTGGCGCTGGAAGCCTACGAGTTGGCCATTTACAAACAGTTCGACGTAGTGGTGTTGATCGCCTGCGACAGCGATTATGTACCGCTGGTCCGGAAACTGAACACACTCGGCATTCGGGTAATGCTGTTGGGATGGGATTTCGAATACACCGACCAGAATAATTTCCGGCAGGTGACGACCACCTCGGTCGCGCTGTTCGACGAAGTGACTTATCCGGTGCTGATGCAGAACGTGATCGACGACAAAACGCAGCGGAACAACCCGGCCATCAACAACCTGTTCCTGCCCGAAGAACACTTCAAAAGCAACCATACGCCGAACATCACGGTGCTGTCGCACGAGCCGCGCCGGAATGCTATTGCGCAGTTGCTGAACGGCTTCGGCTTTCTGGATGCGGACATCAACGGCAAAAACCTGTTTTTCCACTACTCGGAACTGGACAACTGCGACTTCAATGACCTGAGCATTGGCGACGTGGTAGAGTATAAACTGGGACGCAACGACCGCGGCGAGTGCGCCATCGAGATTCAGAAGGTCGAGTACATGGATCGGGACGAAGAAACCGAAGAAGCTCCGTACAATTACGAAGAAGAAGTATAAACGCGCTTCCCGCAGTTTACTCAAAAGCCGTCCCGTCCATAAGAGCGGGGCGGCTTTTGATTTTGAGTACAGGTACAGAAGGCGCCAATAGCGGAACACAAGTTGCAACGCTCGTTAGCGAGGATTCATGCGGTCGAAAGCGCCTTTTAGTTCCTGCGGTGTTGCCTTGGCCATGGCCTCGCTAAACCCAAACGTCAGGGTAGTTTTTCCTTCTTTCAACTGCTCAAAAATGGCCTCAATGAAAGCACTGACCGGCGGAGCGGCATCGTGCAGGCCCTTGCCCCCCAAGTCGGTATTGAGCGCCGGGGGAATCACTTCGATCACCTCTATGCCCTTCGCCTGCAACAGATACTGCGCCGACAAGGTGAAGGAATGGAAAAAGGCTTTTGTGGCCGAATACACCGGTACTTTGGTCAACGGCACAAACGACAGCCCCGACGTAACGTTCAACACGGTGGTCAGGGAAGGCAGCCGGAGAAACAGCGACGTCAGGTGCAGCGGCGCTTCTACGTTCGTAGTGATCTCCGCTTTGGCGCGCTGGTAAAAATCGGCATCGGTGAGTTGCATCCACTGCTGAATGCCAGCGTTGTTGACGAGCACATTCAGGTCCGGATGCTCGGCGGCGACCCACTCAAAAAGCGCAACGCGTTCCTCTTCGAGCGCTAGGTCACAAACCCGCGTCACCACCTGCGGGTGCTTTTGAGCGACTTCCTGCAACGGCGCTTCGCGCCGACCGCAAATCAGCACAGTGTTACCTTCCTGCACAAACCGCTCGGTGAGGCCCAGCCCAATGCCGCTGGCCCCGCCGGTAATCAAAATTTTATGGCCGGATAATTTCATAAGTCTTTCTGGTTAGTTGCGATGGGATTCCCGCTTTGTTTACAAATTCATTCCTCCTGATACTTCGATACGTTGCCCGTTGATCCAGCGGCCCTCTTCCGTGCACAAAAAAGCCACCACCCCGCCAATGTCTTCGGCCACTCCGGCCCGGCCCAGGGCGGTCATGCCGGCGACCCTCTGGTTGAGCTCCGCATTGTCGCGCACCGCGCCCCCGCCAAAATCAGTCGCAATGGCGCCCGGTGCCACAACGTTGGCACGAATCCCGCGCGCACCCAGCTCTTTCGCCTGGTAGCGGGTCAGCGTCTCAATGGCCCCTTTCATCGCCGCGTAGGCCGACGCGCCGGGCAAGGAAAACCGCGCCAGTCCCGACGAAATGTTCACGATGCCGCCCCCGTCGTGCATCAGAGCAAGCGCCTTTTGCGTCAGGAAGAAAACGCCCTTGAAATGGATCTGAGAAAGGGCATCGAAGTGCGCTTCAGTCGTTTCGGCAAACAGGGCGTGATGCCCCGTTCCGGCGTTGTTGATCAGGTAGTCGAAGCGGTCGGTGCCGAACGTGCGGCGCAGTGCCGATTTGAGTGTTTCCATAAAGGTCTCAAAGCCTGCCACGCTGCTGGTATCGAGTTGCAAGGCCAGCGCTTTCCGACCCGTTTGCGCAATTGCAGCCACCACCTGTTCCGCTTCCTCTTTTTTACGGTGGTACGTTAATACTACGTCCAGCCCTTTTTCGGCCAGGCGCAAGGCCATGTCTTTGCCTAAGCCGCGGCTGCCGCCTGTCACGAGTGCAATTTTAGGTTGCTCTGCCATGTCGATGTTGATTTGAAATGAAAAGACGCGTTATCGTGTCGACGAGTAGAACCCTTTCGACACCACAAAGTTGCTCCCAAACCGCAAGGTGCTGTTTGCGAAAGTCAATCCATCTTTTGCAAAAATCAAATCTCTTAATTACGCCCGAAAGGCCATCGGCGAATGCGTGGTGTGCTTCCTGAAAAAGTTGGAAAAGTGGGCGACTTCCTCAAAACCCAGGCTGTAGGCAATTTCTGACACGCTCCAGTCGGTCTGTTTCAGGAGCAGTTTCGCTTCCTGCGCAATCCGGCCTTTGATCAGGTGCGACGTGGTCTTTCCAGTATTTTCCTTCAACACTTTGTTCAGGTGATTCACGTGAATGGCCAGCCGCTCCGCGTAATCTTTGGCGGTCCGCAACTGTAGCGTCTGTTGCGGCGACTCAATCGGAAACTGCCGCTCCAGCAGTTCCACAAACAGCGACGACACACGGGCCGAAGCGTTGTGGGTCGGATGGAGGGCCGTGGCGGGTTGCAGTTTCTGCCCGAAGTGGAGAAGTTCCAATACGTAGGTGCGTAGCAGATCGTATTTGTAGGCATAATCGGAAGCGATCTCCCGGTGCATTTTCCCAAAAAGTTGCCCCAGCTCCTGAACCTGCTCTTCCGTGAGGTGAAACACCGGCACCACGCCTGCCTTAAAAAGTGGCAAATCGTCCAGCACCACGCCCGTTTTGGCCGACGTCATGAACGCCTCGGTAAAAATGCAGAAGTGTCCCGCCTGGTCATCGTCCTGCGGCAGGTAATGGTAGGGTACCTTGGGGGTGGCGAACAACAGCGCACTTTTCTCGATGTCGATCACCTTGTCGGCATATTCGGCCCGGTTCCGCCCCTGAATCAGGCTGATTTTGTAGTAGGCACGCCGGTTGTAAGGCATGGCGGGTTTCACCTTCATGCGCTCGCGTACTTCTGCCGTGTTGAACACGTTAAAGTGCCCGATTTCTTTGCTGATTCCCTTCGGGATCAGTTCCGTGCCTTCGGGACTCAGGGCCATCGCCTCCCGGTAAAACTGCTCGACCGACGTAATTTCCATGGAACCCTTTGTTTGCAAAAATCAAAGGTACGAAAAAGAACCGGTTCGTTTCACCAGACGATACTCAAAAGCTGTAGCCGAGCCCGGCACTCAGGAAAGGTAGCACCTGCTTTTCTGCCTGCGCGAACGAGAAATGCGACGCGTCGTCTACCGCAAGTAGTGAGGCCTGCAACAACGCATTCCAGAACAGTCCCCGCCCCTGGGGTTGTTTCCGAAGGCCAGCGCGGATGCTGGGAATGGCCACAAGTTCGTTCCTTTCGTAGCCCGCCGTTTGCGGCTCAGGGGTAGAGTCGTACCGGTCCAGCAAACCCGCCACCGAAACGCCCAGTTCCAGGTACTTGTTGCTGGCCCGGAGGCGGTTCAGGTACGACGCACCCACCGGCACACCCAATACATGCCGCCGGCGGTCGAACATGGGCACGCCTGTAAAACCCACCCGAACCGCCAGGTTCTGGTCCGAACTTTTGAACAGCAGCCGCTCGTAATTTAGGGAATAAAAGAAGGCCGCCCCTCCCGCCTCAAAGTAGACGGTGTTGCGTGCCACATCGGCCGATTGACTTTTAGCGGTGAGCGAAAACAGGAGAAATGCACAAAAACAGACGAAAAATGTGGATGTTGAGCGCATGGTGTTTGTGTGAAGTGATGTATGGAAACGTAACCCTACGCTCTCGTATTGTGCCGCTTGCGTTACTTCGTGCCCTGGCACTGCCCCGGATAGGCACATGATTCTTAAAGCGGGATACGCCTCCGACGCGGGGGCTTTTGAAGAGCTTGTTTCATTAATTCGCAGGCCTTACGGCGCGCCTTCGCCTCGAAGGGGAGACCAGCGCCATGAATACCTGCCAGTAGGGAAACGAAGCCTTGGGCGGTGGGTTAAATTCTACGCGACAGCCGCCAGCATCAACACCATCGGTAGCACGATCCCACACAGTGATTTACACGGAACCTTTGTATCCTGTGCGGAGAGCGTGAATTTTCGTTGCATACATCAACAGCACTACAAAACGCCTAAAAGACATAGGCACGTACTGCATCACGCTCATCAGCCCCCGTGCAAAGTGAATGATTTTTATCGGTGACTTACGGGGCTTCATTGACGGGATACATCGGCACGCTCCACTCTGCGGTAAGGAGTTTACGGACTTCGTCGAAACCGAGTAAGGCTGGTGGAATGTAAATAGGGGAACCATCGGTGTAACGCGAACGGATTTCCAGCGTGCCATTTTCATGCACGAGCACATCGCGCATCGCCTCCTTTTGGATATGAATGGACGGACGTTTGAGTTGATGGCGTGTGATGCCCTTCTTGTCGATAACCAGTTGATATGAAATCCACTGATGCTTCTGAGCCCGGAGATGGAGAAAAACGGCCCCCAACCCCAGTAAGGCAGTGCCTATCAGCACCGGAAAAATAAACCAGAAAGCCCCCAGATCCATCCGGTCCCAGTTTCCCATCAAAGCAACTCCTCCTCCGATCAGACAAGCCAATGCGAATAAAACAATGCCCTTCCGCGGAAAAGAGGATTTAGGTGAAGGAAGTACAAATTCTCGGCGCATTTCATTAAGACTTAGTAATCGTTCTTGATACTCAAAATCCGACTCATCTGTTCTGCATCGTCTCTGCCACCCCTCTCCTTTCCATTACCCGGTCGACCATACTGACACCCGTTTCGGCCCTGTACTCAAACGTGTCGACGCCGTGACTTGGGAGGTCCTGTCAGGTCCGGTACAGAGTGAACCACCGGTGGTAGTCTGTTTGCCCAAATGCTTAAGTCTACCCAAAGTTTCCATCAATAATTTAATACTACGCGGTCAGTGGCCTACGCCGGTGCACAAGATCGGCGCTACGGTGGCACAACTTACGTGGACTTGGTTCTGACCGGCACCGCAATCTTTTCAACGAACAGTTCCGCTAGTTTTTTAGACTCCGTCAGGGCTTCTTCGTCGAATTCGTGGGTCGCTTTTTTAGGCCAGATGTGAAACCCACCTCTGATTTTATCGTGCATGGCGCTTTTGATGTACTGGATCATTTCGGCATCAAAATGCGCACTCAAATCTGTTAAATCATCCCACATGCCCCAGATCCCGTTTTCATCGACATCCCCTTGGTAGGCAATCTGGTGCGTAGGGTACGTCTTGGTCATGCTCACCCGAAAAGCATCCAGGGTATAAGTGCCTTTCCACGCAAAGGGGGCTACGTCGTCGACGCCCGATCCGGAAACTACGCCCTCCGCAAACCGGAGTTCAATGGCCATTTTGTGCTGCTTCGGCGAATCGCCGTAACAATAAAAGCCTTCCCATTCGCCGCTGGGCAGGTACGGATGCATTTCTGTGTCGTTTGATGCCATAAGATATGTTCCTGTAGTAGGCCGCCGGCTTACACACGACAAAGCCCTCGTTATGTTACCCCCTGCCGTAAGCGTGGGCAATGCGTCATAAGATAGCGGTTTATTCCGTTGGCCTTCTCCAGGTTCGAACGGGCGGGTGTAAGGTGTATAGGCAAGCGGTTCGTGCGCTGCTGCTTCGGGGTCGGCTTTCTGGGGTACCGGAATGGTGCATACGCGCCCTGCTGCCGGAGCACACGCCGGTAGGCACTTAACGCGCTAGTTTCCGCATCAAAACTGCACCTGCAAGGTTACGTAGCAACTGCGACCGTCGGAGGGGATGATGCCGGGGCCGGGGTAGCCGGCCGCGCGGCGGGTGAAGTAGTGCCGGTCGAGGAGGTTGTTGAGGCTGCCTTCCAGCGTAACCCATCGGTAACGGTAGCTGGCCGACAGGTCCATCACGGAATAAGCGGGGATGACGCCCTCAACGGCAGAGGGAGTAAAGCGGGCGTTGGTCGCGTCGCTGTACTGTTGCGCGGTATAGGATAATTGATACGCCGCTTTGAAGTGGCCGCGCTGGAACGACAGTCCCGTTTTAAAATTGAGCGGCGGTACGAGTTCGACCTGCCGGTTTTTGATGGAAGGCTCGTCGGTCGCGATGTAGCGCGCATCGATAAACGACAGGTTCGCAAACAGGTTCAGACGGTGCGCGGTGGCGGGACGCAGAAGTTTGAGCAAGTTGAGTTCGGCGAAGCTTTCCAGCCCGATGTGACGTGAGTCGGCGACGTTGGTGCGATAGCGGTAAATGCGGTAGGTGGCGTCGTCAGTACGGAGGATGGAGCCGATGCGGCCGTTGTAGCGCAGGTAAAACAGGCTGACGTCGTAGTTGAACAGCTCGTTTTTCGTGCCCCGGATGCCCAGATCGAAGTTGTAGCCCGTCTCGTCCTGGATGTCGGGATCGACCGTCTGATTGGGGTTCACCACGCGGATGTCGTTGAAGTTGATGGCGCGGTAGTTCTGCGAGAAGTTGCCGTACCATTCCAGCAAAGGCGTCTGTTTGAAGCTGACGCCCAAGCCCGCGAAGACAAACGAGCGGCGGCGGTCGCGCTGTTCCGGCACCTGGAAGGTCGAATCTTCGGCGAGGCCCGTCTCCGGATTCGCCACCAGCACCCGATCCTGATAGTAGCCGTCCGACTGCGTGCGGATGTGCTCGAAGCGCAGACCCGGCGTCACGCTCAGGTGGGGCGTCAGGTTGAAGACGTGCTCGGTAAACAGCGCTACGTTCTGGCTCGGAAAATCGAAATCGGAGTTTTCGAGGTTGTCGGGCTGGAGAAATTGAAAGGTGGGGCCATCGCCGCGGTCGCCGTTCCCCTGCATGCGGTGCGTAAAGCCCTGGTAGTACCGGAAGCCCAGCAATCCTACGGCCGGTTGCGCCCCGAGCTTGTAGTGGTAAAGAAGGCGTGTCTCGTTCCCGAAGTTCCGAAAATCGTCCACGAACAGGTTCCGCTCGCTGCCGTCGTCGACCCGGTCGATCCGGTTCAGGTTGCCCAGCGCATCCCGTCCGCCCAGCAGCGCAAAGTTCCGTACGTTCAGTTTGAGGCGGTCTGTGATCCGGTAGTCGAGCAACAGTGCCGCCAGGTTCCAGTTCACCTGAAACCAGTTCCGGCTCCGAATCGACTGCCGGGGATTTTGGGCGTAGAGTGCGTCGGTCAGGCCGCCCGGTTGCTGCGCGAGGTAGTGCATGTAGGTGTATTGGCCGGTCAGCGACAGCCGATCCGTCGCCTGATACACTACCGACCCGTAGGCCATGTCGAGCGTGAAGCCTTCGTTAGGACGCCAGCCGTCGCGGCGCTTGTGCTGGTAAAATCCGTAGTAGTTGACTTTCCCGACCGTTCCGCCCACGCTGTTGAACGAATTGAACAGCCCGAACGAGCCCCCCGTCTGCCGGGTGGTCACCTGAAGTTTCCGGTCGTCCGGACCTTGCCGCAACACAAAGTTGAGGAGCCCGCCGAACTGCGTCCCGTACTGCAACGAAGCTGCCCCCCGCACCACCTCGATCCGTTCGATGGCCTCGGCTGGGGGCGTATAATAGCTCTCGGGATAACCCAGCGCGTCGGCACTGATGTCGTAACCGTTCTGCCGCACGTTGAAATTCGACGTCCGGTTCGGGTCCAGCCCCCGCGCCCCGATCCCGAGTTGCAGCCCCGCGCCGTCGCTCTCCCAGATGTTGAGGCCCGGCACCTTCGCGTAGAGCTGGCGGCTGTTGTTGGTCGCGAGGTTAGCGGTCAGGGCCTGCACCTCGATCACCTCGTTCTTCTTCGCTTCGTAGATGGCCGCTCCTTCCACCGCTTCGAGTCGCCGCATGCCCGCAAAGCTTTCCCGCACGCCCGCCACTTCCACTTCGTCGAGCGTCTGCCCGAGTTCGTGCAGCGAGAAATCGAGCGTATAGGTTCCCGACGTGAGTTCGAGTTCCTGTGATGCGCTTTGCAATCCGACGTAAAAGGCGACGACGGTATAGGTCCCCGATGGCAGATCGGTCAGGCGGTACATCCCCTGCCCATCGGTAAAGGTGCGGTGGCCGGTGCCCTGCAACAGTACTTCCACACCCGGCAGCGGCTGGCCGGTCGCCGCTTCGTTCACCTGCCCCCGGAGCTGAATGGATTGGGCCTGCGCGGTAAAAGAAAACAGCGTTACTACAAGTGCCGCGATATAAGATTGAAAACGCCTGGATTTTAGGGTTCGGATCCGTAGCGACGGATTTAAATCCGTCGCTACGGATGAGTGCATTACCGCTCCTGGTTTCAGGTTCAACCTGAAACCCGTTGACACTAGGAAGCTTTTAGCTTCCTGCACCCGGCGATCCAGGAAGCTAAAAGCTTCCCTGGGTCGGAAGGCTTCAGTTACAAACTGAAGCCAGGAAGGTATCATTTGTAGCTGCTTACTCCGCCCGCGATGTTGCTTAGCACTACTCATGGGCAGAAAGATGGGGGGTCGCCTGATACGGTAAAATCCAACGCTTGTGACGGAAGCTCTCCCGCTCCTGCGCAAGGTCTACCGTCGGGTCGAGGAACAGACGACTGCCCTGCCCGTTCAGCGTCACATAGGCCTCGGCCCGCACCTGCGGATCGGCAATGCCTCTCTTCTGGAATTCGTCGTGCAGAAAGTGCGCGAATTGCAACATCATGTCGGGTTGGGTCGCCATCATCTTTTCCTGTTGCGGCGTCAGGTAATCGCTGGCGTACACCTCACTCACGTGGCCGGTTGCCGGATCGGTGATGTGGAACGTCACGTAGCCCGCCTTTTCCATCAGCATCACGCGCCACGAAAAGCGGTAGCCTTCTTCCGTCCAGAACAGATCACCCGGATAGAGCAGGTAACGCCAGGGCAGCAGCAGTTGTATCACCACGTACACACCCAGCATCAGCGCCAACGCACCCGTGGCACGCGGTCGGTACAGGCGGGGCAAGTACCCCGCCGGACGTTGCCCGACCAGCCGCAAGCGCACGCCAAGACGGCGCAGGTTGGCCAACAGAAGCTGGTGAAAGCGCGGGGAAAAGAAAATCAGGGTCATGCCGATCATGATGAACGGAAACATCCCGATGGGGAACAACAACCACGTCAGGACGTGAAAGGCGATGACCGCGCCGTACGCCCACAGCCGCGTCCGGCGGAAGAGAAGAAAGAAGGGAACGGTGAGGTCGTAAAGGGCCCCGAACCAGCTGAAGGCAAACGCCACCCAGCCGTACCGGAACAGCGGGCCGATCACCGGAAAATCCATGTGGACCGGCAACCAGATTTTCAGAGGCAGAGCCTCGAAGAGCCAGTCGCGGTTCAGCTTGGCGATGCCCGCGTAGCAGTAGACCAACCCCAGTTGCAGTTGCAGGAGCGCGACCGTCCAGCGCGGCACGTGCGTCCGCCGGAGTTGCGGGTTGCGCACCACATCCAGCGAGAAGGCCCGGTGGGCGGGCAACCAGATCATCAGGAAACTGACGAGGCTGACGAAATAATAATGGTTGAGGTAGTTGGTCTTGTCGATCAGTTCCGTGTAGGTGAAGAGCAGAAAGAACGCCACACTCGACAGCCGGTAGCGCCACCCCAGCAACATGCCCACCGCCGCCAGCGCCATCCCACCGAACACGAGGTACATGCCCGTGGCGGGCAGTGGCTTCACCCACGCAAAGCCGTAAAACGGGAAGAAAAATCGGGGTTGGAGGTACTGCGTCTCGACCCAGCCGTTCCACACGAAGCGCACCGTGCTCACCAGCATCATTGCCCCGAACACCAGCCGGAAAACGACCAGTGGCGCGATGGGAAAAGGCTCCTGAAGGCGGTGAAAGAAAGTACGCACTGAGTTAGGACATTTGTTTTCTACTACTCTTTTTCCACTTGCGGACGCGACGCGCAGGCTGACGTTTCCTGATGTCTGGGTAGGAAGCGTAACACTTCCCTTTGTCGCTTCAGGATTGGCCTGAGGCCGGATCTGTAGCGACGGATTAAAATCCGTCGCTACAAAAGCGCAATCAATCGCCGTCGTTGTCGCTGTAGGTGACCAGCAGACCGAGGCTCGACATCATGTCCGTTTTCAGGAGAATGACGAGCCGTTGTGTTTCCGCGTAGGCCGTTTCTACCTTATCGTTTTCGGTTTCCAGGGCGTCCTGTAACGGGACCGAGATGGCCGCCAGGGACTGTTCCACCACCGCGAATTGGTTGGTGATGGCGGTCGCGAGGGCTTCGCCGTTGTACTGCGCGTTCACCGCATGGAGGTAATCGTCGAAGCCGGAGCCGTTTTGGCCGGTGAAGACGTTTTTCAGCGCATCGACATTGGCCTGCAACAGTTCCAGAGAGGTGCTGCTGCGCCACGCTTCTACATTGTTGGGCAATTTCACGCCCATGCTCTTTTTCCCGAGCGGAATGCCCAGCTTCTGGTTCTTCACTTCTTCGGTCAGGACCAGCAACTGATTCGCCAGTTGGTTGGTCGCACTGCCCACGTCTTTGCCACTGGCCGCCGTGAACGTCGCGAGGTAATTCCCGGCCGCCGGATTCCAGGCATCGTACAGCGTGTGCGCCAGCGTACGCAGGTCCTGCGTCAGCGCCACGAGGTAGGCCACCCGCTTTGCATCGTCCTCTAGTTGTTCCAGGATGGCCGCATTCCCCGCCTCTTTGTCGAACAGCAGGTATTCGAGGGCGGGCAGGCCTTTGCTGGACGAACCAAGCGCATGCACGTACGCTTCGTTGATGGTAGTGCCGTCGGCAATGGCGTTTTCGAGGGCGTTGGCGTTGGTGGGCCAGTTGTCGATGGACGTCCGCAGGGCGAGGTCATCGACGGGACCCAGGTTGTAGAGTTCGGTCGCCTTCCATTGCAAGGCGGCGGCTTTCCAGGTGGCCTGCGCCGCGACAAGTTTACTTTCGGTGAGGTCTTCGGCCAGCGCTTCGGTCGCATCCGCCAGGGCATCCGTGCGTGCCGCAAACGACTGGTAGGCCGGGACGATCAGGTTCGTGCCCAGGTTCTCCAGCATGGCTTGCCGGTCAAACGTATCGCCCGGGTCCGGCGCTTCGGTTCCACACCCCACTACGCCCATGCCCAGCAGAAGCAGGCAGGCCCAACACCAATTTCTAGTGATCGTCATGCTCATGGAAAGAATTGATTACAGTACAGCCAGCTTGTCTTCCAACCCGTACACGTCCGCCAGTTGTTGCTTAGCGGCCGTCAGGTCGGCAACCGTCAGGGTATTGAGGTTGCTGAGGTTGGTTTCCAGCAGTTGCTGCAAGGCATGATCGCTGATGCGGTGCGTCGGGTTAAACTGTAGGCTCCAGATAAATCCGTAGGCCTCCGAAAGTTGGTGATTGCGCAGGGCCTGATCGCCAAAGTTCTCTTCGGCACCTTTGAGGTAGTGAATCGCCATGCCCGCCACGACCAGCTCCCATGTGTTCCGCACCTCTGCAATGGCTTCGTCGCGCGTAGCGTAATCGGCACGGTCGATGGCGTCGCGGCCTTTGATAAAGGCTTGCATCAGCGTAGCATCGACGCCCAGGGCTTCGTCGAGGGCGTGGGTATATTTCGCCCAGAACCGGTGGTAGTCAGCGGTATTGTCGTAAACAAAATCGGCGGAGCCAAACGCCTGCGGCACGCCCCAGTAGCCAAACGCTTCGTCCCAGTGGTGTTGCATGGCCGTTCCCTCCCCGGGCTCGACGGTCGTGTTGTCCACGTTCATTTTGCTCTCGCTCAGGTAAACGGCCGTCGCCTGGTAATACGCCAGCGCGCCCATGGTGCCTTTTTCAAGCAACTGCGCCAGCTCAAACCCTTCGGCCGTCAACAGGTACTCCTTGCTGCCATCCTGGCTGCGCACCAACCCGGCGGTTTGGGCATCGCCTTCGCCGGGGTTCTGGCTCAACTCGTCCAGTTCCTGAATCCACTGCGTCAGTTGCGTGGCACCGGTGGCGTCGAGCTTGTCGGCGATCTTTTTTGTGGCTTCGTTCAGGTCGGCCTGTTGCCAGGTGTAGTCCTGGTTGGCGTACATGTTCAGCAGCACATCGGCTTCCACATGCAGGCCCAGGTTGCTGGTTTTCGCGTAGGTTACAATTTCGTTGAGCATGTCCAGTCGCGTGGTTTGCCCGGCATAGTTGACGTTCTCGAACGCGTATGTCTCCGGCAGTTGCCTGGAGGGACCGGGATCGTCTTGCTGGCAGGCGCTCAACGTCAGGGCCATTGCCACCGATGCACACACGAAAGTGGGAAAAGAAGGGGTACTCATAAAGATGTAAGAAAGGTTACTAGGGAGCGACGGTCTTCGCCACTCATGTTCAGAAATGCTTTTTTTGCGGCCTCTGCCTCGCCGCCGTGCCAAAGGATGGCCTCTTCCAGGTTGCGGGCGCGCCCGTCGTGCAGGAAGTTGGTGTGGCCATTCACGGTTTCGATCAGCCCGATCCCCCACAGCGGCGGGGTGCGCCACTCGCTGCCGGTGGCCAGAAAATCGGGACGTCCGTCGGCCAGTCCTTCGCCCATGTCGTGCAGGAGCAGGTCGGTGAAAGGCCGGATGGTTTCGTTGCTGAATTCGGGAAAGTCGGGATGGGTACCGGTGGTCAGTTTCGGTACGTGACACGACGAACAGTTCGCTTCGACAAACAACTGCTTGCCTTTCAGCACGGTCGGGTCGTCCCAGTTCCGGCGTTTCGGTACGGCCAGCGACGAACTGTACAGCACCACTTTGTTGAGGATGCTCTCTTTCAATTCGGGTTCGCCGGCGTCGATGCCCTGACAGCCGAGTTCGGCATCGGCACATTCTTCAGTCGGAAAGACGGACGAGGTAATACCGATATCGCCCACAAAGGCGGCGGCCACCTGTTGCCGTACCGAAGGTTGGTTGGCCTTCCAGCCGTAGCGCCCGATGGACTCCTGCCCTTTTTCCACGTCCCACACCCGGTTGATCCGCCCCGAAATGCCGTCGCCGTTGCGGTCGTCAGGATCGGCCAGGCTCGTGAGTGTCACTTCGTCGATGGCTTCCAGCAACCCGAGGCCGATCATGTGTTGCGCCACGCGGGGCGATACCTGCACGGCCGGGTCCATCGGCCCAAAGCCCAACTCCGTAAAGGTGTAGCGCGGTTTGCGCAAGTGGTAGGACGTGCCGTCGGCGTATTGCCCGGTAATTTCTTCGTACTGGATCTGCACCGACCCTTCGGCGGTAGTGCCCAGAATGGCGTGGGTCGAGAGCTGGCTGCCGTAGGTCGGCTCGGGCTGCGGACCTCCGTCTTCGGCCTGGCCCGGGACACTGAGCCGGAACAGGAGCGCAACCGGCGCTTCGTCGGCGGCGGGAGGTGCCCCGCGTCCGTCTTTGAAGTGGCACGAGGAACAGGAGCGGGCGATGAACATCGGGCCCAACCCGTCGAGGTCTTCGGTAGACGACGGGGCGGTCACCCAGTTGCGATTAAAAAAGGAATTGCCCGTCACGAACAACAGGTCTTTGTCGCCGGTCAGGTTGGGCGCAGCATTGCCAAAAGCATTCACCGACACGTCCGAAACCGTCGTGGCCCCGCCGCCAAATTCTTCGTTCGTTTCCAGCCAGGTAATGCCCGGCTCGCCGTCGGGCTGGCAGCCGATCACGCCCATCACTGCGGCGTACGCCAGCAGGGTTCCGATCAAGATGCGCTTCTTTCCCTTGTTCACGCCGGCAACCAGCTTGAGGTTTGTAATGCACGCGACATACCCCCTTTTCAGAAGGTATGTCTGCGTCGTAATGCGTTATTCGTAGGTGCTATTCCAGGTCGGACGGGTCCAGCGCAAAGCCGTAGAGGGCCGACACTTCTGCAATTTTATCGCCCTGTTCGCGCAGCAGATCGATCGCGTTTTTCACACGCACCCGACCGGCTTCCGTCAGAATTTCCTGATCGAACGGCGGCTGGATGGCCTGTGTGGCGGTCATGGCCGCGTTCATCGTACTCATCAGCGACTCATGCAGGTCACTGTCGTCCTGTTGTACCAGTTGCGCCAGGCTGGGGCCTTCCAGCACGGTGCCGTCGGACCAGACGTAGCGCCCGGTGTAGACGTTCACGATGCCTTTTTCGTTGGTCACGATGTCGCGATGCGTGTTGTCACTGAAGCACGAGTGCTCGTCTTCTTTGCTCTTTTCGTCCCAGGCCACAAACATGCGTTCCCCGGCCAGCTCGCCTTTGCTGAGTTTGCCCATGCCGATCAGCATCTTTTCAAGAGAAGAGTCTACGGCGTCGGAGGCGGTAAACGCGGTGCGGTAGGCGCCCCCCGGTTGCCACTGGTCCAGCAGCATTTGCAGATCGTCCAGCAACAGTTCGGTCGCTGCCTGGAGGTAATCGCCCCGGCGGTCACAGTGGCCGTTGGTACACAACAGGCCGGTTTCGTAATCGGTGTACGAGCGTTCGCCGCCCCCGGGACCGGCGCTCACGTCCTGCCCCCACAGCAGAAATTCGAGGGCGTGGTAACCCGCGGTGATGTTGGTTTCGCCGCCGTCCTCGTTCAGCGACGCAATCAGAGCTTTGTCGATGGTCGGGAACGAGGCTTCATCGCCGATGATGTTCACACTGGCGTTTTCGCCGCCGCCGTTCACACTGCCGTCAACGTAGTCGATGTACGATTCGTCGAGCGGCCAGGCGTTGAGTTGTCCTTCGGGGCCGTCCTCGTCGTCGATCGGTCCGCCGTAAAAACGGAATGCCTCCGACTGGCCGTACGGTTCGCGCGCCGCCAGCCACGCCTGTTTGGCGGCCTCCAGCGTCGTCTCCGACGGCCTGGCGATCAACGCATCGATTTTGGCTTTTAAGGTCACCGCCTGACTATGCGCGTCCACGTAGGTGGCGTACACCAGCTCCGCATAATGGTTGACGACCTGCTGTTGCGTGACCTGATCTTCAGGCTCCACCACGTCTTTGCTGTTGTCGCACGAGGTAGCGAGCAGTGCCCCGCTCAACGCGCCCAGGAGGTAAATTTTTCGCATATACAGGAGGAGTTGGACGAACGGAGAGCCCTGCGTTCGCAAGTCGCGAAAAAGGCGTTACCGTTCTCTAAACTTAATTTAGACTGATTACAAATTGACTGCAATGATACAAAGCGAAGCCAAGGCCACAAAGGCTTTTCTGGAATCTTTCTAAACAAGTAACTGAAACGTAGAACAGGCCACGGCACGCCCCTCCGGGGAGGAAGTACGCGCTAAAACGGCTTTATGCAAGGGGGTTATTGGGGCAGGGCGTAGGCGATGTAATAGTTGCCGGAGGGCGTACCGAGTTTCCCGCCGCCCGCCGCGACCACGACGTACTGTCGCCCGTCGACTTCGTAGGTGGCGGGGGTGGCGTACCCCGCGACGGGCAATTGGGTCTCCCACAACAGTTGGCCAGTTCGTTTGTCGAACGCCCGGAATTTCTCGTCGCGTGTGGCGGCGATTAACACCAAGCCCCCGGCCGTGACCACTGGTCCACCGTAGTTTTCCGTGCCGGTCGGCGGGCCGTCGAGTTCGGCGTAATCGCCCAGCGGCACTTGCCACGCGATTTCCCCTTTGTTGAGGTCAATGGCGTTGAGGGTGCCCCACGGCGGCTTGGTAGCTGGGTAGCCGTCAGGGTCCAGGAACCAGTGGTAGCCGGTCGAGACGTAGGGCGGCTGTGCTTTGGCTTCCAGTTGCAGCGAACCGCCCCCCTCTTTGTCGGTCAGAAACGCGATCAGCGCACTCCGTTCGTCTTTCGTCAGGTGCGTGAAGGCGGGCATCATGCCCCGTCCGTTGTGAATCACGCCGTCGATCTGTTCGGGCGACAGGCGCGTTTCGAGCTGCAAGAGCGAAGGATATTGTTTGCCGTTGCCCGCCCGGTCGGGACCGTGGCAGCCTACGCACGTCTGGTCGTAGAGCACCTTGCCGGCCTGCGCCAAGGTCAGGGTCGTGCCGTCGGGTTGTCCGGGTTCCGTTTTCTTCATGGTCAGCACGGCCGCCACCTGGTTGGCATTGACGTACAGGTAGCCACTCGTCGGGTCGAACGCCGCCCCGCCCCACTCGCCGCCGCCGTCGTAGCCGGGATACAGGACCGTTCCCTCCAGGCTAGGCGGCTCAAAACGCTGTTTGTGGCGGTAGCCCTCCCACTGGTGTTTCACTGCCGCATGGGCAGCCGGGGTGCGGGTCGTCAGCAGCTCTTCCGTCAACACCTGATGGGTAAAGGGCGGCGGCGCGACAGGCACGGGTTGCGTGGGCCATGCCTTCTCGCCGGGCAGCGGCGACGCCGGGACGGGCACTTCGTTCACCGGAAAAATAGGTTCGCCCGTGTCCCGGTCCAGCACGAAGACAAACCCGGTCTTGGTGATCTGCGCCACGGCATCGACCATTCTTCCGTTGTGTTGGATCGTCACCAGGTTAGGCTGGGCGGGCAGGTCTCGGTCCCAAATGTCGTGGTGCACCGTCTGGAAATGCCACTTCCGCTCGCCGGTGGCCGCATCCAGTGCCAGCACGCAGTTGGCGAACAAGTTCTGTCCCGGTCGGTCGCCACCGTAGAAGTCGTACGACGCCGAGCCGGTGGCCGCGAAGACGAGCCTGCGCGCGCGGTCCAGGCTCAGGCCCGACCACGCGTTGGCGCCCCCCGCCGTGCGCCACGCGTCCGGGTCTTCCCAGGTGTCGTAGCCCGGTTCGCCCGGCTGCGGAATGGTGTGGAACGTCCAGACGAGTTTGCCGGTCCGCACGTCGAAGGCGCGAATGTACCCGGGCGCAGCGCCCGCCTCTTCCGACACGCGTCCCCCCATAATGATCAGGTTATTGTACACGACGCCCGGCGTGGTCGCCACGTAAAAAACTTTTTCCGGATCTGCGCCCAGTCCCTCGCGCAGGTCTACGACTCCTTTTTTTCCAAAGGAGGAAATGTGCTGGCCCGTCGCCGCGTCGATGGCGTGCAGAAAAGCCCCCGCGCCGAACAACAACCGCAGTTCGCTCCCGTCCTGCCACGCCGCCAGCCCCCGACTAAACCCCGACCAACTGGGCAATCCTTCCACCTGCGTTGGGCACGTCCACCTCTCCTTGCCGGTGGCTGCATCCAGCGCAAATAAGTTCAGTTGTGGCGTCACGCCGTACAACACCCCGTCGATCACCAGCGGGTTGGTCTGAATCTGCGTTTTGCTGGTTTCGTCCCAGTCGCCGGTGCGGTAGGTCCAGGCCCGTTCCAGGTGCGACACGCTTAACGTATCGAGTTGCCCTAACGCCTTGTAGCGGCTCCCGGCAAAATCCCCGCCGTACACCGCCCAGTTCCGCGGATCGTCCTCCTCTGCGGTTTGGGTTGCTTCAGGAGATGAACGTTCGAGCTGACAGGCCGCCAACAGGCAACCGATAAAAAGGCACAAGAGGTGGTGGCGCATGGGGAGTGGTGGTGGCTTGGTGTTTTGCTTGATAGGAGAAGACTCAGGGTGTCAAGCTACTCAAAACAGAAAAGAGAAGTATGATGAATTCCTTTTTGTTCCGATGGAAAAGAGCATTGGCAAAAATAGATTGGGCGCGTCTTCTTGTAAATAGGATCACGCTAATGTTCTCCGCAAGAGAAGGTTGGCTCCCTTAGCTTACCCGCTGCCGTGCGCGTTCACGGTAGGCCTCTACACAAGTGAGCACTAGGGCGGGCATTCCTATGGCTGCGATCGGCACGGCAATTGGCTCGACGCGCCCCAGGCACTTTAGTTTCAGGAAATACCTGCGGCTATTCCGCCATCCGCCACTTTGTATATAGGCAAGCTCAACATCCTGCCAAGGGAGGTACTGCCCTCCCTGAAAAATAATCCCATGATGATCAAGTGTCGCTACAACAGGCGCTCGGTACCAAACTTTTCGTCCTTGCTGATAGACGACCCAACCTGCCAGAACGACAAAGGCAAATCCAACGAATAGTTGGTGCAACTGACTCGGCGTCACATGCACAATCACTACGACTCCGAGGAGAAAGAGGAAAATCCCCATCATTGCGTACTGAAAGAGGTCGAGCGCACGCAGCGTCAGTTGAGGGGGCAAGTAACGTGAAAAGAGAGCGATCCACCAGAGATGGGTAGGATATTGACTCCTGAAGGACCCTTCATGCCCGTTGATTACACGGTCGAACAAGTTTTCTTCGTACAACTTTCGCTCGTAGTCCTCTTCGACATAATCAGGGCACCGTCCTTCAAATTGAGGCTTTACATTCGTGAGACCACACACGATCCCTTCGCCCGCCAGGAAGCGGCGATGCCAACAAAGTCTACAAAACTCCAGCCTGTCTTCCGGTGTCATACAATAAAACCGTTCTGCTCATAAACTAGCGACAGAAGGCAGGATTTGGCAACCTGATCATGTTGAGAGGAATGAGGACAGGACTACCGGTGCTGAGGAGCACGTCTATCTGGGTGTTACGAAAAGGCAAAAGCCAGAATCAGCCTGTAATCGGTATATCGCTTTACGTAATGTTCCAGAAGTCGTTTATTACACTTTTGATAATTGCTACTGCGAAGGGAATGACCGTGATGAACGTTGGTATAGCTGAGTTATAGTCTTCCAGGCCTATTGAAATCAGGGAGCCAGTTCCAAGAATGCATAGGATTACGCCTGAATAGTAAAAAGAGTAGTAAGACTTTTTTTTGCTCTTCAACATGGATAGTAAGAACCCTATTTGTCCTGTCGAAAACAAAGCCACGGGGAGTAACCAACCTTTAGAACCACTACTTAATGTACGTATCGACTCAAGTTGAATAAGTATGATGGGTGCTACGCCATGTCCAGCACCAATTGTAATGATCATTGAGAGAATGAGTGCCCAAATTGCTGCTCTTTTATGATCACTTCCCATCGAAGAGCACATTTTTATATTGCTTTTATTAAACCTCTGTGGTGCTTGACTTAACTAATGAATTGCACAAGCCGAATCTGAATGCACCCTAAATTCTGTATTTTACCACCGTAGTTGTCTGCAAGTAGAACTCGGTATTTCAGCTAATACCTATCAACGCTTTGTGTTGGATTTCAATACCTTTTCCCCCCTCACATTCCCAAGACCTGATTCCAGTAGCCTTCGTCGACGGGGATGCCTTTTTCCAGATTCTCGCGGCGAGTCGCGAGGGTGCGTTCGCCCGGATAGCGAACGTCGCCGGAAGTCGCGCCCGCGTCGTGCAGGGCGGTGAGGACCGTATCGGTGAGGGCTTCCACCCCGACGGGCGTGGCGAGTTGCGTCAGGTCGATGGCGAGAAACACCTGCGAGGCCTGCCGTTCCACCCCGAGTTCACCTACCTGTACCGACGAGAGGCCGCCGGACAGCAACGCCGCCAGTAGGTCGAGCATCAGCGACAGCCCCGCTCCTTTCCAGTACCCGATGGGCAGGCCCATCATGGACTCAGTGATCGCTGCTGGATCGCGCGTCACCTTCCCCTGTTTGTCGAACCCGCCGTCGTGCGGCAACGTCTCCCCTTTCCGCAGGTACGATTCCACCTTCCCGAACGAGAACTGCGAGAGCGCCATGTCGAGCACGAGGTGGCCTTCGGGCCGGGGAATGGCGATGATCAACGGGTTGTTGCCCAGCACGTTCTTCTTCCCGCCCCACGGCGGCATGTTCGGAATGGTGTTGGTCCAGCACACCCCGATGCACCCCGCATTGGCGGCCTGCCAGCCGTAGGCCCCGCCCCGCATCCAGTGGTTCGTGTGGCGCAGCGCCACCAGCCCCATTCCGTGTACCTGCGCCAGTTCGATGGTGCGGCTCATGGCGGCGTGGGCGTTGAGGTTGCCCGGTCCCTGGTTGCCGTCCCACTGTTCGATGCTGCCCAGCCGCAACACCGGCTCGGCTTCGGCCTGCGGATCGACGTAGCCCTTCTCGATGTACTCAATAAACCGGGGGAAGCGGTTCAAGCCGTGGGACGCGACGCCGTCGCAACTGGCTTCGGTGAACAGGCGGGCACACAGGTCGGCCCGTTCTTCAGAAAAGTGGTGTTTCAGCAACACGCGCCGGAAGGTCGCGTGCAGGGTCTCGAAGGGAATGCGCATGCGGGAAAGTAAAGGGGGTTGTTTGTGTTTTGTAGATGGAAGCTATCTATACGCTTCTGCTAAATACCTAATTATGATGACCCTATCTTACTATGTAGATGTTACTTTTTGTCATTGAACTCGTTCAAAGTATTTTGCATGTAGCCAACGCATCTACTTTAGGAAATATATTCTGTTACTTTTTGTCATCGCCACAAAAAGTAACCAAAAAAGTCTAGGAAATTCAATGCTTCTCCGCGCAGGGCCACCGCGCCCCTCGCTGAATTTCCGGTCCACCGCACCAAATTCTTGCTCAAATTAATAAAGCCATAATGCGACTCGTGTGTTTCCACATCGAAATCGGTGTAATTTGAGCCGTACCGCTTCTCCCCTCCTTCTCATGCAAAACGCTTCTTCCTTCCCTGAACTCCCTAGCCAGGGCGGCCCCGACCGAGGGGTCCCCGACCAGGGAGACGTCAACTACACCGCGACGCGCCAGGCGTACCAGGCCCGCGAACTGGACGAAGCCACCCGCCACTGGCTGGAAGAGGACGCCCGTTACTTTCTGCACCAGGCGCTGTCCACGCCCGTCATGAACGTGCTGAGCCGGACGGAGGGCGCCTACATTTACGATTTGCAGGGGCGGCGCTACCTCGACCTGCACGGCAACGGAGTCCACAATGCCGGGTTCCACAATCCGCAGGTGGTGGAGGCGGTGCAGCGGCAACTGGCCGAAGGGCTGGCTTTTACGCCCCGGCGCTTTACCAACTTGCCCGCGATTCAACTGGCGAAACGGCTGGTGGAGGTGACGCCCGAGGGACTGTCGCGGGTGCTCTTCTGTCCCGGCGGTTCGCAGGCAATCGAGATGGCGGTGATGCTGGCCAAGCAGGTGACGGGCCGCTGGAAAACGATTTCGTTCTGGGATGCTTACCACGGCACCGGCTTTCAGGCGGCGGCGCTGGGCGGCATGGAGCACTTCACGGGCGGCAACGGCCCGATGGTGCCCGGCAGTTTCTACGTCGATTTTCCCGACTACTACCGCAACCCTTGGGGGTGGGACGATCCCGCGCGCGTCGACGAAGAGTGTCTGCGGCAGCTCCACACGGTGCTCAAACGGAACCCGGACGTGGCCGCGCTGATCGGTGAACCGATTTCCTCCACGCCCACCATTCCGAGTCGGCATTACTGGGAGGAGGCGCAACGCCTTTGCCGGGAACACGGCACATTCCTGATTTTCGACGAGGTGATCGAGGGCTTCGGGCGGACGGGCAAGCTGTTTGCCTGCGAGCATTTCGTGACGCCCGACGTGCTGGTGCTGGGTAAATCGCTGGGCGGTGGGCTGTTGCCGTTCGCGGGCATCGTGACGCGGGAAGAACACAACGTGCTGGGCCACCGCTCCATCGGGCACTTCACGCACGAGAAAAATCCGCTGGCCTGCGCCGCCGGGCTCGCCGAACTGGACTACATCGCGCAATACCGGCTGGTGGAAAATGCCGCCACCCTCGGCGACTACCTGATCGACCAGTTGCGGGCCTTGCAGGAGACTTATCCGCTGATCGGGAACGTGGCGGGCGTGGGCTTCCACCTTGGCGTCGATCTGGTGAAAGACCGTCGGACGAAGGAACGCGCCACCGACGAAGCGGAACGGATCATGCTGTTTTGCCTGGAACGGGGACTGGCCTTCAAGATCATCGACGGAAGCGTCATCACGATGCGCCCCTCGCTCGTCCTGACCCGCGACGACGCCGACTTCATCGTCGAGACGCTCCGCGCCGCCTTCGCGTGGATCGGGTAGAGTCACAAAATTAGGAGTGGTGGAAAGCCTTTCTTCAGGTTTCAAACGCAAAGCATACGCCCCTTTTTAGCTTTCCCATCGCTACCGTCAGATCGCCGCCGGACTGAGTTCCTCATGATTTACCTACTGCCCTTTTTTTTAGTATCTTGAGAAGAGCCTCTTCGGGCGAAGGCATATCAGATTGTTACGATTTCGACTGATCTGCATTACAACCGTTCCACTACCTAGTCCTTTGCTCCCATGCGTTACTGTCTGTTTACTGCCTTCCTGCTGGTCCTCCAGGTATCGATGGCGCAATCGCTTCGTCGTGTCCCCGCCCCTGAGGATCTTAAAAAAGAGACGTTATTCGTCAAAAAGTCTCCCTTCGCCATGCCCGCTCGCCAACCGGATGCGCATCGCGAAAGGCTCGCAGCCGCAACTTCAAACCTGGATAGCATCGTCCGCTATGAATTCTACACGCCGCAGGATTCCATGCGTTCCTACAAATCCGTTTATACGTACGATGCTGCCGGCCAGCAACTTTCACGGATTTCATACGGGTGGAACCCGACCGCGGCCCACTGGATTGAACGGTATAAAGAAGAGGCGGCCTACGACGCAACGGGGAATCAAACCTTGTTTGCCAATTACTGGTGGGATGAGGATACAGAGCAGTGGGAAGGCGGCAATAGGTATGACGATCGCTACGATGAGTCCGGGAACCTGATCCTGCGCATCTCCTCGGAGTGGGATGACGTCGCCTCTCAATGGGAAAACAACCTCAAGATTGAATTCACCTACGATGCGGCAGGCAACGACACAGAGGTGGTCTGGTCCCGGTGGAACGCTCTCTCTTCCCAGTGGTCGCTGAACCGGAAATCGGAAAATGCCTACGATAGCCGAGGCAACGAAATCCTGAGCACTGATTTTGAGTGGGACAATGGCGCTCAAACCTGGACACCCACCCGTAAATACGAAGCTACCTACGATGAAAACGCCTTCCGCAGTACCGGGATCAGTTACAACTGGAGCACAGCTAATCAATGGGAGCGGGCGCAGAAGTACGAAATCGCTTACGACAAGGCCTGGCGCGATACGCTGACCGTCTCTTCGGCGTGGGATACGAATACTGCCCAGTGGGTGAACGATGACAAGTACGAAGCCGCTTACGATGCCGCCGGTAACACCACCTTGTTTGCTTACTTCCAGTGGGATCCGGATAACCTCCGGTGGAAGGGCCTGTATAAAGATGAGTATACGTATGACGAAGAAAACAACGAGCTTCTCAGCTTCTATTACGAGTGGGATGAAGCCCAACGCTACTGGACGGAGGTTCTCAAATACGAGTCGCGCTATGAGGCCGACTTAACACTACACTTGCGCATTTTATATGAGCAGGATGAAACTTCTGATGCGTGGATACTCACCGAAAAAACGTATTTCTACTACTCCACTCCGCTCACTTCCGCACCAAATCTCCTCGCCGCCGATTCGTGGAAGCTTTACCCTAACCCGACCCAAGATGTAGTGTTGCTCTCCCTTCCGGAAGGTACTCGGCAGGCGCACATTCGCCTATTTTCCATGACCGGCGCACTGATGCATGAAGCCACTATCACAAGCGAAGAAAATCAAGTAGCGCTTCATCGTTTACCGGCCGATGTGTATCTACTCTACTTACAAACCGAGCGAGGACATGCTACCCGGAAAGTAATGGTAACTCACTGAAAAAAGATAGCTCAAAAAACTACAGAAGGCCTACTCGTACCGCAACGAATCGACCGGATTGGCGCGGGCGGCGCGCAGGGTTTGCGCACTGATGGTCAACAGGGCAATGCCCAACGGGGCGGGCAGCCCGAACAGCAGAAATAAATTAACCTCCTACTGAGTCCTTAGACCCTGTCCAAAAATTGCTTAAGGACTGAAGACAAGCAAGGGAACCAGTATAAGTTAGCAGGTAAATCTCGCCAAAGATGTATCCTACCGACC